>JAOZNY010000286.1:1930-3237 GCA_029933565.1 Bacteroidales bacterium | reverse complement strand
ATAAATCCCAATACCTACCGATACGAAAAGCATAATAATAACTTTCAATATTGAATCGTAATCTATTGTCAGGTTTTTACCGTGCTTGGAACCAATAGTAATATCATCATCCGTTTGAACATCAGGCTTTAGTTTGTATTTTTTTATGAGGTAATTTGCCACCGGCCCACCAAATATTCCACCAATAATAAGCCCGAATGTGGCCATAATCATTCCAATCTCCATTGTATTGGATATACCAAATTTTTCATCGATGACCGGCACAAAGGAGACTACATTCCCATGGCCTCCCTGAAGCGGAACAGAACCGACCAAAATCCCAAATGCCTGATTATAATTGAACAGTTTTGCAATAAATATACCTATGTAGTTTTGGACAAAAATATAGGCAATGGCAAAAACTGAGATAATGAGCAGGACTCTTCCCCCTTTAATAATGCTCTTAACTTCAGTTGAAAGTCCGATGGCAGTAAAAAATACAATCAACAATATATCACGGTAGTGATTCGAGAAATTGATATCCAAATCAAAGATAAAGAACAACAGACCAAAAAACAAAGATGCCAGAAGCCCGCCGGTAACGGGTTCTGGTATATTGTACTTTCGTAATACATTGAACTTTTTATTTAGATACTTTCCCAAAAAAAGTACCAGAATTGCAACAATAATTGTTTGCCGGGAATCGAGTTCCATAATACGTGATTAAATGCTAAAATGATAAATAATTTAATAAACTTCTCAGTCCAACTGAATTGAAAGAAGAACTTTTATAAGAATTTCAGAGCAGAAATAAGTCCAACCATTACCCGGCCAGTTTCATAATCCTGAGCATTGACTTTAGTTTTAGCATAATCAGAATATCTGTATATTCTGCCAACATAGCCGGCAAAGAATTTCAAATCAACATCATCCCAAGGAAAATACTCAATTGTTGGAATGTACCCATAGGCTGTTCTGATTTTATTCTCAGTTTTATTGGGGTCATTATCACCCATCCATTTGGCATTATCTATATAACCCACAAGTGCTAATTGCCATTTTGGTGCAAAGCGCCATTCCACTTGTACCCAGTGACTCGAATAAAGTGTGTTTGTTAAAGTATATTTATACTCATCCTGTGGAACTGTTTGACTGACAATACCAGTCCTGTCAAGGTCTTCTATACTTAATTTAAAGTCATAAGACAGCCTTACTTTATTTAAAGTCAACATATTACCCAAAGCAATATAATTCTTAAAATAACCCTCTGCCTCAGTAAAAAGTGAATATGACCAAAGAGTAGAGAACTTACCAAATTTCCCCCTCCA
>JAOZNY010000286.1:0-1830 GCA_029933565.1 Bacteroidales bacterium | reverse complement strand
CCCCAGTCGGCACACATCTTACCTGCCGATAATTGCCATTTATCACTCAACTTAACGGTAATAAATGCAAGGTCAACACCCTTAATAATTTTATCCATTGTTTGAGGTTCAAATGGGCTGGTATAGCGATGACGGAAACGGAAGAAAACCTTGTCGGTTACCCAACCTTTTATCTCCATCCTGAACTGCTCCATTTTAAATTGCGTACCCATATATTCACCACTTTTAAAATCGTTTCGCAAACCAAATTGCATATTTGCAATAAAGTCAATATTCTTTAAACGATTTTGCTTGTCTTCAGGGATAAGGGTTTTGTATAGATCAGTATCACCGCCTTGCCTATCTTGTGCAAAAGTAGTGCCCAGAAAAGCCAAAATTAAGATTACGCTAATTATAATTCTTGATTTCATAGTAACCTCCTTTTTTAATAGTTAATCATTAATTCCTGCAGTTTCTCTCTACTCATATTTTTATCTTTTTGTAATGCCAGCATTAATAGAATTCTAGCCTTTTGTGGATTTAGTTCATCAGAAGAAACTGTTCCATAATCTTCATCAACAACTTCACCATGTATTAAAACAGAACCAACAGGTACACGTGCTGCTCTTACAACAGGTATTCCTTTTTTAGTTGCTTTTTTAGCTGCTTCCAATGTTCCTGCATTCATATTACCATCTCCAACTCCGGCAATTACAATTCCTTTTGCTCCGGCTTTAACCATAATTTCAATCAGGTCAGGCGACATATCAGCACAACCATAAACAATATCAACTCTAGGCAATTCCTTAACACCATCAATTGAAAATTCACTGTTTACAGTATGAATTCCATGAGGCTCATGAAAGAACTCAACAAGACCAAAGTTAACAGTTCCTAAAAGTCCGTGCTCTGGTGACATAAATGCCTGAACAGGTGTGGTAAGTAACTTTTTTACCGCGTGGGCTGAATGTATTGCATCGTTAATAACAACCATTACACCTTTTCCTTTAGAATTAGGATTAGCAGCAACGGCAACACCATTATACAAATTCAATGGACCATCGGCACTTAAAGCTGTTGATGGACGCATAGAGGAAACCATAATAACCGGTTTGTCACTTTTTACCACAAGGTTCAAAAAGAAAGCTGTCTCTTCCTGAGTATCAGTTCCATGGGTAATTACGATGCCATCAACTTCATCTGTTGCAAGAAGTTCGTTGATCCTGTTAGCAAGAATAAGCCATACTTCAACGCTCATATCCTGTGAACCTACATTTGCGGTTTGCTCTCCTTCCAAGTTAGCTAGTTTGCGGATATTAGGAACAGCATCAATCATTGCATCAATAGTCACCTTACCTGAAGTATAGGCAGATCCTGTTGCACTTGCACCGGTACCAGCAATGGTTCCACCTGTAGCAAGTATTCTAATGTTTGGGAGATTGTTGTCTTGTGAATAACCATGAGGAAGCATCACAGCAATCAACAATACGGTTAATAAACTTCTTAAAAATAGTTGTGTTTTCATGATATAAGATTTTTAATGTATAATATTTAATGTTTTTTTTTATTTCTGGAAGGTTGGATTGGTTTGAAGATAGAGTTATAATGTATTATCCATCACTCCATCACTCCACTCTTCTCTTATTTGTTTTCGTATTTCGATTTATCGAGGCCTGTTAAATTCTCGGCTGAAAAAATCTCTTCTATTTGCTCTTCTGTAAGCAGTTTCTTTTCACGCACAAGTTCAAGGATTCCTTTTCCTGTTTCCTGAGCTTCTTTTGCCAGTTCATCACCAACATGGTGTCCGAGAACAGGATTCAATGCAGTTACTATACCTATTGTTGTTTCCAG
>JAOZNY010000285.1 GCA_029933565.1 Bacteroidales bacterium | reverse complement strand
ATATGCTTAAGGTCGATTGAAGATTTAGCACCCTCAAAATCATCAATATAGGAAGTCCCAGCCTTGCCCACTGCATTTGAATGGCCAGGTATAAACTGGGCAAACTCACCATCAACATTTATTTTTGAAATCTGGTTGCTCGAAATACCAGGAAGGGCATTTATGGCATTAGTAAGCCAACGGGCCTCTGTTGCATAACTCAGGTCAACTCCCCAAATTGTATTTGAAATTGGATCATCACCATAATTT
Source organism: Bacteroidales bacterium (assembly GCA_029933565.1). Classification (GTDB taxonomy): domain Bacteria; phylum Bacteroidota; class Bacteroidia; order Bacteroidales; family F082; genus BM524. Next base: position 3,006 of record JAOZNY010000285.1, on the reverse strand, counting down.
ACTTTTTGTGTCAGTGGTCTTTCATGAAGATTCATTATTGTTCCACCAATACGGAAATCTTTGTTTATTTCGTGGTCAACTCTGGCACCCATCATTCTTTTTTGCTGCACATTGAACATCGAATTACTCTCGAGAGAAACATTTATGGGCACACCTGAATTCATTACCCCTTCATTAATTATTTTTACTCTACCTAAAGTATAGTCAACCGTATAGTCGACATTTTCAGTTAACTGCGAACCTCCGGCAGTTACTTTTACTGATCCCCTAGGAACATTAAGCGCATTAAGGCTGATATCGCTTCCGGAACTGGAACTATAATAACCTTCCAAAAGAAATTTATTTTTATCGGGATATTGCTCAGCAGCAGTCTTGGTCATTGTGTACAATGAGTCGTAAGCATAACGATTAGCCAATTCAGGATCGTTGGCAAAAACCGAGTCGCGCAGATAAGACCCAAAAGGTTCCAAATGTGTAAAAAACAATCTACCGTTTCTTGATTGGAAAGTACCACCATTGGTAGCTGCCTGATCAATAAAGTCAAAAACACCATCACCACCTGGTACCGGGTTCAACTGATTATCAAGATTATCAAGTCCAAACAGATGAATAAGCGGAACTCCCTGAACGTTGGCTGGACCTTCCATAAAATATCCAGTAGGTACACCTTGGTTATCGCCTGAATAAAGTATGTTAAAAACAAAATTATCTTTTTGAACCTGATAAGCACCAATGGCATAAATATTTTTCATCATCAGATTCCACATCGGCATTCTTACATTAAGGCTATTACTCTTCAATAGTTTAACCACAAGGCTTTTTGGTGCAACTACTCCCTGATCAGAAAATTCTCCAATTTGAAAAACTTCGTTATAGCCAATAATTGTATATTGAACAGCAACAGCCAAAACCTGATCGGGGCTAAGCGAAGTGTTTAGCGAAATAAAACCTAATTTGCTATTCACCGTATATTCTGATGACTTAAGTTTTCGGGCATTTTCAAGTTTAACAAAATCCTCACCCGGAACAAAATAATTACTCTGGCCAAGACCAAATGGGTCACCAGTAAGGTAATTAGTAACTTCGTTGATATTTCTAACACGTGCAGTATCAAGCCTAGCCAAAAGGTCATTTGATTTGTTTGAAGGAATATTGCCACCGGGATTGGCATTAATGTAATGGTTAAATATCTTCTGTTGGTTGCCCTCCCCTAAATCGGTAAACGCAGTAATATTTCTATTTTCCTGAGTTGCGGCTCCAATATTGGTTACCCAAACTTCAACTTTCGTAATATTAATATCTGAAGTAATAATTGGCAGACTTCCAACGGCCGTTTCAAAATTATCGCGAAAAGCCTGTGAAAGAAAGAAGTGACGGTTAGCTTCGTAATCCAAGGCTGTTAATAAAAATTCATTTTGTTGTGCTCCACCTTTTACTGTAATATTTTTTGTTTCGCTTTGCTGCTGAGAAAATACCGCTGTAACTCTTGTTTTTCCAAACTGCAATTCAGTTTTTACCCCAAACAAACTCTGGCTACCTGTAATAAGTGTCGACCTAAGGGGCAGACTAACGTTTCCAGCCTCAATCAATTTTATTATTTCATCTTCCTTACCTTCATATTTTAGTTTAAGGGTATTCTCAAAATCAAAGGAAGACTCTGTATTATAATTAGCCTTGAATTCAATTTTATCGCCAATTTTGGCAATAACATTCATTTGAATCTTTTCGTTAAAATCGAAGTTTGTTGTTTTACGCTGGCGAACATCCAAAGAAGGGTCATCGCGACGGTTGTGTGCAATTCCAAAACTAACTTCGGCTGAACCCTGCGGGCGGATATCGATGGTATTGCTACCAAATATTTTGTCGAAGGCCTCGCCCCCAACATAAATCTTTGGAATTAAACGGGAGACTTCTGTTTCGCCTGTTGTTGCAGACCTTTCGCCCCAGTACTCATTTACTGATTGCTGATTTTGATAATCTTGAAAGTCATCAAAATCCATAGTTGTAGGAGTCCGGTAGGAGAAATTGCCAATGGTATTCTGAAACTCATAAGTATTGGTTTCAGGATTGTAAACTATTTTACGCTCAACATTTGATGGATCATTAAGAAATAAAGGACTTTGCTGATTATTGGCATATGGGTTTCCGCTAAAATCATTAAAAGGGAAAAGCAAACTCACTCCACTGGTATCAGTGGATGTAGTATCGCCAACCGTTTGGGCAAAACTATCGATGCTTAACCCAAAAGAAAGGGAAAGCCACAATAGAATGGCAAATAATGATTTGAATATAATATAACTTCTAATTCCCAAACTAAAACCTTTTCACTAATTCTATCCTCTAATACTCAAGCCTTTACAGCGTCTTTAGAGTTTCCTTAATCAATTCTTCAACACTATCAATCTGCTTCTGCTTTATTACCCTGGCAATGGCTTTTTCAGCAGCGGGCTTACCAAACCCTAATATCAGTAACCCTGATAACGCCTCCTCCCTTAATGTATTGTGGGAAAGGTCAACTTTTTCAAGTTCAATTCCGGCTTTTTGTAATTTATCCCTAAGATCGATAACAATTCTCTGGGCTGTTTTAGCACCAATTCCTTTAACTCCCTGTAAAACAGAAGAGTTTCCTTGAGTAATTGCCTCAAATACCTCTTCGGTGCTAAGCGACGAAAGAATAAGCCTTGCAGTGTTTGCGCCAACTCCAGAAACAGAGAGCAAAAACCTGAAAAGTTCCCTTTCAGGCTCATCGGCAAAACCATAAAACAATTGCGCATCTTCCCTTACATGAAAATGAAGGAATAACTTAGCCTCTGGTTTATCTTTTATTTTTGAAAATGTATTAAGCGAAATATTTATAAAATATCCTATTCCATTGGTTTCCAAAACAACCGAAGTAGGGCTTAAAGAACGGGTTTTCCCGATAATATATTCATACATATTCTGTTACTATTTTGGCTTTTGGTATTGGTAAGGGCAAAAATACAATTTTCTTGCATTATGCAAAGG
>JAOZNY010000077.1:3348-12456 GCA_029933565.1 Bacteroidales bacterium | reverse complement strand
TGAAACCACGGGTTTCATCAAATCGCTGTGCTGCTTTTATCAAACCCAGGTTACCTTCATTAATAAGGTCGGGAAGGCTTAAGCCTTGATTTTGGTATTGTTTTGAAACAGAAACTACAAATCGCAAGTTTGCTTTGGTGAGTTTTTCAAGGGCAATACGGTCGCCTTGTTTAATCCTCCTTGCCAACTCTACTTCCTGCTCGGCTGTGATAAGTTCAACCTTGCCTATTTCCTGAAGGTATTTATCAAGAGAAGCAGTTTCGCGGTTTGTAACCTGTTTGGTGATTTTAAGTTGCCTCATTCTATTTCAGCTTTTTCTTATTGACGTTTTCTTTTTACGAAAATATCTATTAAAAAGTTTCAGATAATATGTTAATTTCTATTGTTTTAACGTTGAGGTCGTTCAAGTAGTACTTTTCTTGAAAGTTTTAATTTACCCGATCTCTCATCAATTCCAATTAGTTTAACTTTAACCATCTCTCCTTCTTTAAGAACTTCTTCAACTTTCTCAAGTCTTCTCCATTCTATTTCAGAGATATGTAATAGACCATCTTTACCTGGAAGGATCTCAATAAATGCACCAAAAGGAACAATACTTTTTACCTTACCCTCATAAATTTCGTTAATCTCTGGCATGGCAGTAATACCTTTTATCCAGGTTTTTGCCTTTTCAATTGAAGGTTTGTCGTTCGACATAATAGAAATTATACCAAAGTTGCCATCTTCTTCTACAGTAATTGTAGTTTCTGTTTCGGCTTGAATCTGTTGGATTATTTTTCCACCAGGTCCAATAACTGCACCAATGAATTCTTTGTCGATTATCATCTGCTCGATTCTTGGAACAAAGTCTTTGTAGTCTTCCCTTGGTTTGTCAATTGTCTTGGCCATTTCACCTAAAATGTGTAAACGTCCCTGACGTGCCTGCTCAAGAGCCTGTTCTAGAATTTCGTAAGGAAGTCCGTCAACTTTAATATCCATCTGACAAGCAGTAATTCCATCTACCGTACCTGTAACTTTGAAGTCCATGTCGCCCAAGTGATCTTCGTCTCCTAAAATATCAGAAAGTACTGCATGATTTCCTGCTTCCATATCCGAAATAAGTCCCATTGCAATACCTGCAACTGGCTTTTTCAGTTTAACACCGGCATCGAATAATGCAAGGCTTCCACCACAAACACTGGCCATAGATGATGATCCGTTTGACTCAAGAATATCAGACATAATCCTGATTGTGTAAGGATTGTCTTCAGGCATCATTATTTTCAATGCTCTTTCAGCAAGGTTACCATGACCAATTTCTCTACGGCCAGGTGTACCAAAACGTCTTACTTCACCAGTTGAAAATCCTGGGAAGTTATAATGTAAGTAGAATTTGTTAGTTCCTTCGTGTATTGGGCCGTCAATTGACTGCTCATTCATTTTGTTACCAAGTGTAACCGAAACCAAAGCTTGCGTTTCTCCTCTGGTAAAAATTGATGAACCGTGTGCCGACTTAAGATAATCAATCTCAGTCCAGATAGGTCTTACTTCGTCAAGTTTTCTGCCGTCAAGTCTTATGCTTTTATTTAAAATTGCATTTCTTACAGCTTCTTTCTCAACATCGTGATAATATTTCTTTACAAGTCCTTCTACTTCTGCGCGTTTTTCTTCTTCAAGTGTTTCAAGGTATTCCGTGCGGATAGCCTTGAAGTTCTCCATGCGCTCATGTTTGTTAGGGTTACCAGTAAGTGAAAGTTGGTATGTTTTTTCGTAAGTTGCCTCTCTAACTGCTACTTTTAGATCTTCGTCATTCTTCTCGTGACAATATTCCCTTTTTGTTTTTGAAGCTTCAACCATTTCGGCAAGTTCAATTTGTGCCTGGCACTGAATTTTAATTGCGTCGTGGCCTACTTTTATAGCTTCAATCATTACTGATTCCGAAACTTCATTCATCTCGCCTTCAACCATCATGATATTATCAATGCTGGCTGCTACCATTAGTTCAAGGTCGGCTTTTTCCAGTTCGCTGAAAGATGGGTTTACAAAAAACTCACCATCAATTCTGGCTACTCTACATTCAGAGATAGGTCCGTTGAATGGTATGTCGGAAACTGCTATTGCTGCTGATGCTGCAAGAGCTGCTAATGCGTCAGGGGCTTCATTTTTATCACCTGAAATAAGTTGAATAATCATTTGTACTTCAGCATGAAAATCTGAAGGAAATAATGGGCGAAGAGCCCTGTCAACTAGTCTTGATGTTAGAACTTCGTAATCCGAAGGTCTGGCTTCACGTTTAAAAAAGCCACCTGGAAACTTTCCGGTAGCTGAATATTTTTCTCTATAATCTACTGATAGTGGAAGGAAATCCACATCTTCTCTTGCTTCTTGTGACGCGACAACGGTGGCAAGTAACATGGTGTTTCCCATGCTTACAACTACCGAACCATCAGCCTGTTTGGCTAGTTTTCCGGTTTCAATTGTAACTTCTCTTCCGTCGTTTAATTTAAATGTTTTTGTGATTGCTTTTATGGACATAATTTTATCCTAATTTTTATTAATAATGTATTTTACAAAAACACAAAAAAAGGCAATTGCTATAATTGCCTTTTTTCGTGTTTTCTCATATCCTCCCAATTTACTTTCTTAAATTGAGTTGTTTTATGATTTCACGATATCTAAGGATATCTGTTTCTTTTAGATAATCTAATAGTTTTCTTCTTTTACCAACTAGTCTAACTAGGGACCTTTGTGTAAAGACGTCTTTTTTATTTCTTTTCAGATGCTCTGAAAGGTGTTTAATGCGAAAAGTAAACAATGCAACCTGTCCTTCAGTGGAACCAGTGTCTGTAACATTCTTGCCATACTTCTCAAAAATCTCTTTTTTAATCTCCGTTGTTAAGTACATACGATCTCTTTCTTTAACTCAAAATTTTGGGCTGCAAAAATATAAACTTTTGACAAACTACGCAACTAATTTTAAAATTTATTTTCTTTTAGTTTGTCCATTGCTCTTTCGGCTAAAGCAGTAATTGTTAAAGCGGGGTTTACACCTGGGTTTGCCGAAATTGTAGACCCATCGATTATCATCATATTTTTATAGCCAAATACATTGTGATCATTATCGATTACTCCTTCTGATATATCTTTTCCCATCACCGAACCACCTAAAATATGTGCAGTAGATGGAACATTAAGTAATGTTTCTGTTAAGAGCACAAATGATCTTCCGTTGGTGAAACCAGCATATTCCTCAGCTAGTTTGTTGGCAAGCGGAATACTTGCTGCAGGTTTTACACCTGAAGAAAGTTTCGATTTCATTCCAAACAATCCTCTTTTGAAACTCAGAGTACTGTCGAGGTGTTGCATAAAAAGCAATACTATCGATTGTTTGGAAAATTCTTTAACAGTGTATAATTTGAAATATCGAATGGGCTCTTTAATAATTTTACCAAGCATTTCGCCAATACGCTTAAAAAAACCACCTTTAGAAACTGTTGGGATTATTCCTACTCGCCAAAAGCCTGAACCTCTTCCGTAACGAACTGGCTCAAGGTGTGTATTTTCGTCGGCATGGTAGATTGAGCCAATGGCTATGCCTTTTGTGAAATCTTTATCCTTATCGGAGGAAACGCTAAAAATCAAACTTTCGTTGTTTGTACGGATGTCGTTACCTACCATTTTACTGAGGTTTGGAAGTGATTTCATACTTAGTTTAAGAAGGAGTTTAACAGTTCCCAATACCCCACCTGCAAAAATTACGCCTTTGGCAGTAAGTTGTTCTTGCTTTTTAAAAAATGATGTTGCTCCTTGAAAACTGACTTTGTATCCGTCTGAGCCATCCTCCTTACCTAAAGGGCTAACATCAACAACCTCTTTTTCTGCAATAATTTCAACTCCAAGTTTTTGTGCCAGATGCAAATAGTTTTTATCGAGGCTGTTTTTTGCATTGTGTGGGCACCCGGTCATGCAGGCGCCACAGTTATTGCAGCCAGTGCGTTCAGGACCTTTTCCGTCAAAGTACGGGTCATCAACTGTTTTGTCGGCTTCCCCAAAAAAAACTGCAACTCTTGTTGGTTCAAAATATTCGACCCTATTTTGTTTCTCAGCAAGTTTTTTTAGTATTTGATCTCCGTATTCAAAATAGGGGTTGAAATCTGCTCCCAGCATTTTCCAGGCTTTTTCATAGTATGGGTTTAACTGAGTTTCCCAATCTTCGAGTTTTGCCCACGAACCAGTTTTGTAAAATGCCGGCTTAGGTTTAGGAAGTGTATTGGCATAAACCAATGATCCGCCACCAACACCAACTCCTGAAATAATCCCAATATGTTTTAAAAATGTAATTTTCATTATTCCGTGCAGGCGCAAAGTAGGAAGCCAGAGCCATCTTTTTAGGTTCCAGTTAGTTTTTGGGAAATCATCTTTTGAATACCATTTACCCTTTTCTATCACCAGAACTTTATAGCCCTTTTCTGCAAGCCGCAATGCCGAAACAGATCCACCAAAACCACTACCTATAATAATATAGTCATAATCGGTTTTATTGGAATCATCTTTTGTTTTTGTGTTCATTTCTTTATTTAAAATTTTCGCACTTCTCTTTTAATGCTTCTAGGTAGTTGCCCCAACTTACTTTCCACTGGTCTAATTTCTCTTCATTCTGTAATTTGCTTTGCCTAAAAGTTAATCGGCATTTATTGGGGTCAACAGCTTTTAAAGTAAAAGTAACAATTGAATCTAACCAGTCAACATTGCCATCAACGCAAACCCATTTCAACTTCTCAAATTCGATTAATTCACTAATTCTCATTTTAAAATTAATATCCGAACCAAATGCAAAGGCTGCAACTGTTCCTTCAAGTGGAAATGCAATTACCTGAGGCGCATACCAGAGCATTAATAAATCCTGATCGGTTAAAAACCTGAAAATGGTTTCTGCATCATTATTAATAGTCTTTTGCAAGTTGATTGTCGACATTGTTTAATAGATGTCTTGTTTTCTCTTAAACATTAAATACAGATTGGCAGAAGAATATATTATCAAAGTGAAGCCAATCAAATAAATTACCGAACCCAAACTTTCATGATTGAAATGAAGTGGCATAAACCCAAGTGACATCATACTTATTCCCACTAAAGTATAAATTGGTAAATACGATTTATTCTTTTTGTCGATAAGCCCACTTGTGAGATAAAACAAACCATTTACAAAAGCCCAAAAAGCGAATACCGTGAGAAAAAAACTCTCGTTGCTATTGCTGTACGTAAATATAATTATACCTGAAAACCCATCCAAAAGTAATTCCATCAGGAACTTCTCGTTCATAGGTTTATTAAAATAAACAAATATGTGAAGGATACTTATGAGGGCTGCGACAACTAAAGTTATCCCAAACAGTGCAGAGTAACCATCAAGAGTATTGTTAAAAATTATTGCTGCCAACCCACTAAGAAGGATGACAAAAGAGCGTGCTTTTCGGTAGTGAAGACCCATATTAATTATTTTTAATTTTTTGCAAAAGTATAAATTTCATAACTTAAGTGTTTAGATAATATTTGAAAGCAAAAATAAGAGTTGATGGCAAGCCTTTTAAGTTCATTGTTTCAAAGCATTTTTTGTTAGGTTTGCAAAGCAAAAAAATAATAATTAATGGCGAAGGAGAACGTAATTCTTGTTGATAAAAATGATGATCCAGTTGGTTTGATGGAAAAAATGGAAGCCCATGAAAAAGCAGTTCTCCATCGTGCATTTTCTGTTTTTATTTTTAATTCAGAAGGTGAGTTGCTACTTCAGCAACGGGCACAGCATAAATATCATTCACCCGGATTATGGACAAATACAGTATGTAGCCATCCCTGTGAGGGAGAAAAAACTGATGCTGCTGCCCATAGAAGGATAGTTGAAGAAATGGGTTTTGACTGTAGTTTTGAGGAAGTATTCTCTTTTATTTACCGTGCAGATGTCGGTCAGGGGCTGATTGAACATGAATTTGACCATGTTTTTATTGGAAGTTCAGATACCGAACCCTTAATTAACCCTGATGAAGTTGCATCGTGGAAATATGTTGAATTACAATGGCTTGAAAAAGATGTAATGATAAACCCCATTAATTATACCGAATGGTTTAAAATAGCTTTAACCCAAGTATTAGTCTATTTTCAAGATATTGAAAAAAACTAATAGCAGGACTTATTTAAATAAATGTCATTTTTTTTACGCATAATGTTATTTGTAACGGAAAAAATGTATATTTGGAAACATTTAGATTTAAACAGAATTAGAATTTATAAATATTATGGGAAGACCTCCAACCAGACCGGGAAAATTAAGAGATGGTTTTTATATAGAAGTAAGAGTTAAGGGTAGTAAATCTGGTATTAAACTTAGATCTGATACTCTTGAAGAGATGAAAAAAAACGTAGAAAAGTATAGAAAAGCCAAGGAAGTAAATGTAATGGGCGAGTACAAAAATGGCAAGCCTGTCAAACCTATTAAGAAAAAATAGTTTCAACAAAGTATTTTAATGGATTATAGTGCATATTGTTTTGTGCATGATTTATAAATTTAGTCTAGGATATCTATTCGTTGTCTTAAATGCAAGTAAATAATGCATTTATAGGCAATGTGTTGTATTTGTTATTTATTGAATTTAATAGGCTAATATTAAAAAGTAATGTCGTCAGTCTGTTTTTAATTTGCTTAAAAACAAGTAGATAGGAGCGTTTACTTTCATTATGTATAAATTTCAAGTTAACTCTAACTACCCACCTATGTAAATACTTCACATTACTTAGATTAATTATAAATAATGATTGTATTTTTGCAAAAAATTAAATTGCAAAATATGGCAAATTTTAATATAGTAATGCCAAAGCTTGGAGAAAGCGTTGAAGAAGCAACAATTACAAAATGGTTTGTAAAGGTTGGAGATATGATAGAAGAAGATCAGCCGATTGTGGAACTAGCCACAGATAAGGTTGACTCTGAAGTTCCTTCACCTGTTGAAGGGAAAGTGATAAAGTTGAATTATGATGAAAATGAACTTGTTGCTGTAGGAAAAGTAATTGCTGTAATTTCACTTGATGGTGAGGCAGAAATTAAAGAGGATGAAGAAAAAGTAGAAAAACAAATTTCTGTTCCTGAAGAAAAAAAGTCTGCTACTGTAATAAACAAAAAAGACAAATCCTCACGTTTCTATTCTCCTTTGGTTAGGACAATTGCAAATAAAGAAGGGATAAGTATTGATGAGTTGGATGCAATTGAAGGAACTGGTGCCAATGCGCGTGTTAGCAAAAAAGATATTCTGAATTATTTAAATAATAGGAATAAACAGTTTGTTGCTAAAGAAAGCCAGATAATTCAAACAGCACAAAATATTTCCATAAATCCCGGTGATGAAGTAGTTCCAATGAGTAGAATGCGCAAGTTGATTTCAGATCACATGCTTATGTCTATTCAAACATCAGCCCATGTAACAGCAGTTATTGAAGCTGATGTTACTGAGATGGTTAAATGGCGGAAAGGTATTAAAGATGAATTCCTTAAAAAATATGGGCAGAAACTTACATTCATGCCTATTTTTACTGAAGCGGTTGCAAAGGCATTAAGGGACTTCCCTCAGGTTAATGCTTCCACTGATGGTGAAAATATTATTCTCAGAAAGCAAGTAAATGTAGGTATTGCAGTTGCGTTGCCCGACTGGAACCTTATAGTACCGGTGGTGAAAAATGCTGATCAGAAAAACCTGGCCGGATTAGCAACAGACATTAACACTCTGGCTGCTAACGCAAGAGAAAATAAACTAAACCCCGATGATGTGTCTGGTGGTACTTTTAGTATTACAAACTTTGGCACTTTTAATAATTTGATGGGAACACCTGTGATAAATCAGCCGCAAGTGGCCATAATTGCAACAGGAGCCATTGTTAAGAAATCTTCAGTAATGGAAACTGAGCAGGGAGATTTTCTTGCTATCCGAAATAAAATGTATCTCTCTCTCTCTTATGATCATCGAATTGTTGATGGCGCACTTGGAGGTGCATTTCTTGAAAGGGTAGCAAAATATCTGGAAAATTTTGATGTTAACAGAACGATCTAAAAAGATAATAAAATGACAAAATATAATAAAGCATACCCAAGCATTCATTCAATTAAGGTAACTGATAAAAAAACACTTAAACACTGGTTTTATTTAATGAGTCTGGGTAGGGTTATTGACGATAAGGCACCTAATTATCTTAAGCAAGCTATTGGCTGGAGTTATCATGCTCCCTACGCTGGTCACGATGGAATTCAACTGGCAATTGGTCAGGTTTTTAATAAGGAAACTGATCATATGTTTCCATATTACAGAGATATGCTTACAGTTATTTCTGCTGGTTTAACAGCAACTGAAGTTATCCTGAATGGCATTTCGAAAGCAACAGACAAGGCAAGTGGAGGACGGCATATGTCGAATCATTTTGCAAAACCTGAGTGGAATATTCATAATGTTTCATCATGTACTGGAAATCATACTCAAATTGCTGCCGGTACTGCCAGTGCTATTAAAACATATAAAGCCAAGGGTGTTGTTTTTAGTTCGCAGGGTGAATCATCTGTTTCAGAGGGTTATGTTTACGAAGCAATTAATGGTGCATCAAATGAGCAATTACCAGTGGTTTTTGTTTTTCAGGATAATGGGTACGGCATTTCAGTTCCCAAAAAAGATCAGACAGCAAATAGAAAAGTAGCTAATAATTTTACAGGTTTTAAAAACCTCAAAATCTTTCATTGTAATGGGAAAGATGTTTTCGATTCGATGAATGCAATGATTGAGGCAAGGAGGTATGCTTTTGAGAATCAGCAACCCGTTATTGTGCAGGCCAATTGTGTAAGGATGCATTCTCATTCAAACTCAGATCGTCATGAACTTTATCGTGATGACTATGAGATTAATTATTCTCGGGAATATGATCCACTTGGTAAGTTCAGAAGGATGTTGCTGAGGTATAACAGACTTACTGAAAAGGAAATGCTTGAAATTGAGGAGCAGGTAAAAGCAGAAGTGAAAATTGCTCGCAAAGAAGCACTTGCCGCTCCCGACCCAGATCCGGCTTCCATTTATGATTTTGTTGTGCCAGAACCTTACA
>JAOZNY010000077.1:1544-3248 GCA_029933565.1 Bacteroidales bacterium | reverse complement strand
GCTCCCGACCCAGATCCGGCTTCCATTTATGATTTTGTTGTGCCAGAACCTTACAAACCTGAAAAATATCCAGATGGAGTACACACTCAGAAATCTGAACCTAAAAAACTTATTGAAGCTTTAAATGAAACCCTTAAAGCAGAATTCAGGAATAATCCTGATACGTTTTTATGGGGTCAGGATATTGCTAATAAGGACAAGGGTGGAATTTTTAATGTTTCGAAAGGAATGCAGCAGGAATTTGGTAAGGAAAGAGTTTTCAATGCACCAATTGCAGAAGATTATATTATGGGAACGGCCAATGGAATGACACGTTTCAACGATAAAATCAGGGTTGTTGTTGAAGGTGCCGAATTTGCCGATTATTTCTGGCCTGCAATGGAACAATTTGTTGAAGCTTCCCACGATTACTGGCGAAGTAATGGAGCATTTGTACCTAATATTACAATACGGCTTGCTTCAGGAGGTTATATTGGAGGCGGACTTTATCACTCTCAAAATATAGAAGGTGCCCTGGCAACTTTTCCCGGTGTTAGAATTGTTTATCCATCATTTGCTGACGATGCAGCAGGACTCCTGAGAACATCTGTCCGCTCAAAGGGAATTACTGTTTTTATGGAGCCAAAAGCATTATACAATGCTCCAAAAGCGGCAACAGCAATACCCGATGATTTTGAAGTTCCTTTTGGTAAAGCCAGAGTAAGGAGAGAAGGTACTGATTTAAGTATTATCACTTATGGAAATACAACTCATATGTGTCTTGAAGTTGCAGATTTGATTGAAAAAGAAATGGGTGTGAGTGTAGAAGTTCTTGACCTTAGATCAATTTTGCCACTTGATGAAGAGGGTATTTTAAAAACAGTAAAAAAGACAAATAAAGTACTAGTTGTACACGAGGATAAAGTTTTTGCTGGCTTTGGAGGAGAGATTGCATCGCTCATTAACGAGAAGGCTTTTGAGTTTCTTGACGCCCCTGTAAAAAGGGTAGGGTCGGAGTTTACTCCTGTTGGGTTTAACAGGATACTTGAGGCTGCAATATTACCAAATACTGATAAGATTTTTAATGCTGCCAAAGACCTAATTAAATATTAATATTTAAAAAATGAAAAAAATAGCAATAATATATAGTTTCAATACTGTTAAGTCGCAGAAAGCAGCAAAAAAAATTGTTGCTGAATTTGAGGAAACTCAAATTGATATGCTTAATGCTGAAGAAATCACAGGTGAAAGTTTTAGAAAATACGATAATTTTATATTGAGCCTTCCTACGTGGTTTGATGGTGAATTACCAAATTATTGGGATGAGTTTGTTCCTGAATTTGAAGATTTAGCCTTAAAAGGTAAAACATTTGCACTCTTTGGACTAGGAGATCAAAAAGGTTATCCGGAAAACTTTGGTGATGCACTCGGTATAATGGCAGAGATGATAGAGAATGGGGGAGGTAAAATAATTGGTTCAACTTCCGCAAAAGGTTATACTTTTGAAAATTCTTTGGCTTTACGCGATGGAGAGTTTGTAGGCTTATTACTTGATCAGGAAAATCAGCCAAAACTATCTGCGAAAAGAATAAAAGATTGGGTAACAGAAATAAAACAATTATTTCCATAAAAATGTAGCAACGTGAAAAAATCACTAATACTAATTCTAGTTTTTATAAGCAGTTTTCGTTTGCTTGCACAATTTGAAGATTTGACTTTTGGAAC
>JAOZNY010000077.1:0-1444 GCA_029933565.1 Bacteroidales bacterium | reverse complement strand
GGTAGTACTAATTGGTCGTATCCTACATGGCCCTCGCATATCGATCATATTTTTATTAGCAACGAAATAGTAAATGAGTTTCTTAATTATGGTTCCGACATCAGGACAATAAAACTAGATGAATATTTTGACGGGGGCTGGAGCGATTACGACGAATATATTTCGGACCACCGCCCTGTTGGCTTGAAGATTAAAACAGAGAATAATCTGGGAACAAATGAGTTTAATTTACCGAAAAATAGTTTGAGCAATTACCCTAACCCTTTTGTAAACACGACGACTATAAGTTTTAAAACTATTACAACAAATTCTGTAATTGAAATATTTAGTGTAAAAGGAAAGTTAGTACAGCAGTTTTACGTTCTTAATAATCAATCATCAGTTGTTTGGAATGCAAGTGCTCTTCCCGCAGGAATTTATTATGCAAAACTTATAGTTGATGGACGGATTATTGGAGTAAGAAAGATGGCTCTTCTAAATTAAGGAAATTTTATCTGATTTTAATTTCAGAATTTCCAATTTCCAAATTTCATTAAAGCCTTAAAGCATTATCGTATTAAAGAAAAATACAAAAAGAATAGAATATGAAAACAGTATTAATTACAGGAGCATCGAGTGGAATTGGTTTGGAGTTGGCAAATGTTTATGCTGAAAATGGTTATAATTTATTTATTACAGCCAGAAGGGAAAATAATTTAAAGGAATTGAAGAATTCAATAGAGAACAAACATAAAGTAAAGGTTGATTATTTTCCTTTGGATCTTTCCAAACCTGATTCTGCTGATATTTTACATTCAAAGACAAAAGAGTTGGGTATTAATACAGATGTACTTATTAACAATGCCGGATTTGGAATATTTGATGACTTTCTTGATTCAGAAATTAATAAAACTGAAATGATGCTCAATCTAAATATCCTAAGTCTCACAAAACTGACTCATTTGTATGCTAGTGATATGGTTAAGCAGGGGAGTGGGAATATTATTAATATAGCATCAATGGCAGCATTTCAGCCTGTCCCGCATTTAGCTGCATATTCCGCATCTAAGACTTATGTTTTAAATTTTAGTGAAGCCATTGCATTTGAACTAAAACCTAAAAACGTATTCGTAACTGTAATTAATCCGGGAGCAACTGAATCTGAATTTGCTGACACCGCTGGTTTTAAAAAAGGTGAATTTGAAAGTAAAATACCAACATCAAGAAATCTTGCCGAGTTTACATTTAAAGAAATGAACAATAAAAAGGTATTATCAATTCATGGGACTAAAAATGCATTAATGGCCTTTGGGCAGAGATTTGTTCCACGAAGTATTGTTACGAAAGTTGCGGCAAAGATGATAAAAGGTAATTAATAGAAGTTGAAAGGATATTAATTAATCAGCAAAAGGCAGTTTCACATTTTCCCCACTCTTTGGGAACTGATAAATTTTCAAATCAAACT
>JAOZNY010000284.1 GCA_029933565.1 Bacteroidales bacterium | reverse complement strand
CCCGGTACAAATCCCGGATTACGACTGGCTTTAATTATTAGTGAATTAAAACAAATTGATCCTGATATTATTGGTCTTCAGGAAATTAACGAAGATGTAAATGGAGATGGGTCTGATAATCAAGGATTACAGATTAAGAATGCTTTAGAAGATTTTTTTGGTACAGAATACTATTATTACCAGCAACAAACGCATCTTTCGTGGGATAATGAGTTTAAAGAATTTATCGGCATTATTTCAAAATATCAAGTAAATGATCAGGGGTATTATCAATTGGTAAGTGGAGTTTTCCCAAGAAAAGTAGTGTGGAATCAAATAAGTACTCCCGTTGGTGAAATAAACTTTTTTAATACTCATCTCTCGTTCAATAGTGCATCTGTCAGACTGGTACAAGTTGAGCAGGTTGATGATTACATAATTGCCACAAGTGAAGAAAACGGAATTGTAAGCAATATCTTAACCGGTGATTTTAATGCTATTCCTGAGTCTCCTGTAATTGAATATTTAACTTCACCATCCGAGATCTATCACTTTAGTTCTTTTGAAAAATCAAATCCTGAATCACCTGGATTTACGGTTCCTGCAAACAATCCAAATGCAAAAATTGATTTCGTTTTTTACACAAATAAAAGTACGCTGAGCGTTGATACTTCATACATTGTGATGAATGAGCCTCTGGGCGAGGATATGTATTATTCAGATCATTTAGGAGTAATGAGTATCTTTAATTATAATGACAATACAGCAATTGGTGAACTACCTCAAATTAATAAGAAACCTTTTAAACTATCTTCTTTTTATCCTAATCCATGCTCCGGTACGAGCTCAATTGAATATGAATTATTTGATAAAAATGATGTTAAGATTTCATTGTTTAACCAGCAGGGAAAAGAATTAAGTATTTTAGTAAATGAAGAAAAAATGCGTGGTAGTTACGTTCTGAATATTGATTGTAACACATTTGCTGATAATATATATTTCCTCAAATTTGAGGCTGAAGGAATTGTTGAAATGAAGAAGATTGTAATTATGAATTGAATATTTAATAGATCATGCAGGAAACCATCAACATAGAAAACCTTTGGACAAATATTCATGGAAAATTATTTGGATATATCTCCAGACATACTAAAAGCAAAGATGATGTAAATGATATTATTCAGGATACTTTTATTAAGGTTAAAACAAATATTGACAGTCTGAAAAATCCTGCAAAAGTTGAAAGTTGGATATTTCAAATTGCAAGGAATACCATGAATGATTTCTTTCGGAAGCAAAAGAAATCGTTCAAGATTGATGAAAATACGGATGAGACTAACATTGAAGAAGATAGTTACTCGGAGGAGGATTTCAAAGTAAAAATACAAACTCAGCATTTTTCTGAGTATGCAGGCATTGTTGTTTCTGAACTCTCGGAGAAATACAGAATTGCTGTCCATCTGGCTGATATTGAAGGATTGTCGATGAAAGAGGTTGCTGAAAGACTAGGCATTTCTGTTTCAGGTGCTAAATCAAGAGTGCAGAGAGGTAGAAAATTGATTAAAGAAATCATACTGGAATGTTGCGAAGTGAATACCGATAAATATGGTAATATTGTGGACTATGAGCCTCATAAACGTAGCCGTAGTGAAAAGTGTTAATATTGGTTGAGTATAAAACTTCAAGCAAAGAGAGCAGTTATTAAACTCCAAAAGATTTATCCAAAGAAAAAGATGGCTAATTGTAACTTTTCTATTCCTAACTCGTCAAGTTATTAATAAAACTTTCACTAATTTTGTTTAATCTTTCTTTCAAAGAAACACGTCACTATTCATACTAATTGGACTAGAAAAAATATGAAAAAAACAATTCTACTTTCAACACTTATTGCTCTATTATCATTTAATTATGGCATATCGCAAACTACGCAAGATTCAACTATAATTGAGACAAACAACGAACTAAAGGGCTTAGTCCTTGATATGGATAATCAAACAGCTCTGGCCTATACAAATATTTATGTTTTGCATAAAAACAAAGGTGTAATCAGTAATGAAAAAGGCTATTTCTCTTTAAATATTAAGGATTTGGATGACGATGACACATTACGATTTCAATATATTGGCTATAAAACCCAGAAAATTACTATTGGGCAACTTGATACTGCTTCGATTATTTATTTAAAAGAAGACATTATTAATTTAAGCGAAACTTTAATATTTGGCAGTGCCCCCAATGTTAAGTATATCGTAAAAAAGGTGATAGAATTTAAAGATTCAAATTACAGAAAAACAACATCCAAGGATTTAACATTTATCCGTGAAAGAAATATTACTGAATTTGAAGAATTTAAGTTAGACCTTAAAAAGAGTTCAATTTCACAATTAGATAAGGAATTGATTGATTTAATTGAATCAAAAATCCCAAAAGAAGCAATTTCTTATGACGACTTTCTGGGAAATATTTATCATTCCAAAATTAAACAAGATTCGGTCACTATAAAAACAGACCCCATAAGGGCTGTATCGCTTAAAGAAAAGGACATTGCAGAACTTGAGTACATTGAAAATGTTTTTGAAGAAGTTTTTACTGACATTGGTGAAGAAGAATACTGGAAAGTAAAAAGTGGAATATTTGGTCAGAAGATTGATGAAGAAGAAACGACCAGTGATACTTTGATTGAGGATATTGAACATCAAAATGACAGTATTAAGGAAAGTGGCAGAAAACTATATTACTTTAGTAGACGTATTAATAACCGACTAAATTATAGTTTGCTGAACGACAAAGACTCCTGGGAGTTTCTATACAAAACATCTAAATACAATTACTCACTTGAAGGAGGAACAAGAGTTAATGGAGAAGATGTTTACATAATTGAATTCACCCCTAAAAGCAGCGGAAAATTCATAGGCAAACTATACATTGCCACAAATACTTATGCCATGATTAGGGCCGATTACGAATTTGCCGAAGGAATAACAGGAATGAATATTCACCTTTTAGGAATAGGATATAGTGAAAACCAGTTTAGCGGATCAATTTACTATGAGAGACAAGGCGATAATTATGTTTTAAAGTATTTGTCAAAGAAAACAGGCTTTACTGCTAGTTTTGATAGAAGTATTGCTTTGTTAAAAAAGAGAAAAAGATTCCTCTTTGACAAAAAGCTAAACGAAATAAAGGTGGGGATTAACCTTACAATGAATAATGAAGAGTCATATGAACTCTTGGTTCTTGACAAAACCCAAATCTCTGAAGAGCAATTCTCTGATTTCACCCAAAAAGAAAGAATGGAAGTTATTTACGTTGAGCAATT
>JAOZNY010000283.1 GCA_029933565.1 Bacteroidales bacterium | reverse complement strand
GACCCCATCATCGATAGAAATGTTGCTGTGAGAATATAAGCGACAATATCCATAAAATACCATCCCATAAATAAAATAATAGAAAGTGCAATAATTGGTTTGAGGTACTGAATATATTTGTTGTCCATTGTTAATTTATTTGTTTTTGAAGAGGGTAAAGTTAAAAAAATATGTATTAAAAGGCATAGTACAAACTAATTTTATAAGCAAAGTTCATATAAGTATCCTCTAAACTATAGGGGCCATAGCGATACATTATGCCTAGTCCCAGATCATAAACCTGTAAATTTAATAATTTGCGTACCAGAAAACCCGACTCATAATATCCTTTTTCTAAGGTGTTAAATTCGTAATTATGATGGTTTTGAGGATGGCTTAAACTGCCAAAAGCGATGTTAGTAAGAAGCAATAACTGAGGCTTGAAATTGCCAAACTTAAACAAGAGTTCACCAAAGTCATGTGTTAGGAAAATGGCTACATACCTATCCGACAGGAATTCGTTAGAGCGCATTGTTGAGAAACTAAATGGAGCAAAAAGTGTAAATGGTCGGTAGGTACCATTGCCATCAAACAAGTTGCTTGCAGGTATTTCTCCAAAAATTACACCACCCATTATTCGCCAGGTAAAATCACCAATAAAGTTGATGTGGTGTGTTTTCTGAATTTTTAAATCGAAGCGATTGTAATCATATTCAGAACCAAAGACATCCTTAAATCCTTTGTAGTAATTAAACCAAACTACAGGATATTTTGAGCCTAAGGAAATCTGCCCTTTAGTGGTTTCAATAATTTTTTCCCTAAAGGCAAACTTAAATCCAAGTTTGAGTTGGGCGAATTTAAAAACTGTTGTTGGGTCTTTAAAGTCAAGATCAGAACTGGTAAAATAATAGTCTTCAAATGCTGTTTTTTCGTTGTACGAAAATCCGAGATTCCATTTAAAATCTCTAGCAGGTCGTAATCGGAAGGAGTAGGAAATTTCACCACCAACAGTCTTATTCATTCTACTTACAAAAAATTTATAGAAGTTATCGGTCTTCCATGCCTGATATTTATCTTCAAAAAACTCTACTTCACCACTTGCAGTAACTTTGTTGTAAGCATCTAGCATTAAAACAGATTCGGATCGTTTATGAAGGTTCAGACTAATGTCGAGACCGTATTTTGCAGTTTTATCTTTAAAACCATAGCCCCAAAAACCACCCGTCTTTATAACCTTTGAGAACCTTTCGTTGGTGTGTGCTCCAACACCTAGGTAGAATCCTTCATAATTATTGTAATGTATAAATTTATCCAGATCAAGATCGAAGACCCAAATTGGTATTCGGCCAATTAATAAGGTTTGTACAGTTGTAGCCATCTTATCAAAATTGGCTGCCCTGCCAATGGAATCAATAACTCTATAGGTTTCTTTCTCCCTATCGGTGAGGCTGTCGACCCGGTATTCCCTCCAGAATTCACCTTTTTTGCGTGTTGCCCCTTCCTCAATTTCTACTTCGTGAAAACCGAAATCCTTTTTCTTTAGTCCCGGTTTAAGGTTAATTTCACGAATATAACTTCTGCCTTTACCTATTAATGGAAAAGAGGTGTCGCTATTACCGGCACTCATATTATTAAAAATAATATCGGTATTTAGTTGGTAGGGAAACCATTGGTCTTCAATAAGTTTGTAAGCTTGCTGAATTTTAACTGCAATTCCGGTGCTATCGTCAGGCGGTTGAGCCTTAACATTTTGCACCGCCCATTTGTGCGTATTTATGTAAAGAAAACCCTTCATTCCTTCAAACTTCGTATTTACTTTTGGACGGAAAGAAATCATAAAAACAGTATCGCCACGTTCGGTAAAACTTGTGTCTTCAATAAGGAAGAAATATTTATTAGCACTTCCATTGCTGATAGGGTTTGCATATTTTTTGCTGAAAATAGTTATTTGTGGTTCGTAAAATGATGTTGACTGCATTTGTGAAATCATAAAAGCAATAACTGGGTCTTTGAAGCCTGAAACTCTTGTTGCCAGTACGTTCTCCTGATTTAATCCAGGGGCTAAGTATTTACGCTCAGTAACTGTTTCCAATAGAAAAATATCTTGTTTCTCAACAAACTTGCGAATTTTCATTTGGTTAGTGTCGAGGCTGATTGTGTCTTTTGTTAAAAGCGAGTCAATACCAACAGTAATATTCATCTTGTCGTAGGAAACATAGGAGAATTCCTTGATCTTAGCAGGATCGTTAAGGTGGCGGTGTTTAAGTACACTATCTATAATTCTATGGGCAGGGTTAATGCCCGGGAAAACCTCAACCTCATTAAGGTTGAAAGTTTTGGATTTTAAATAAAAAATATGCTCATCGCTGACTTCCTCAAGTTGGTAACTAAGGGCTTTGTAGCCTATGTAGGTAAAACTTAAAGTCTTGCTTTTTTCATTAATATTTACTTCAAACTTCCCATCAATATTAGTTGTGGCACCAAAACCATTATTGCTTACAATATTTACAAATGCCAATGGCTGATGCGATTTCTTGTCTTTTACAATGCCTGTGAAAATCTCAGTTTGCGAAAAGAGATTTGCAGAAAATAAAACCGATAAAAAAATGATAAAAAGCAGCCTTTGACTCACACTAAATTATTTTCGTCAAATATAGGATGATAATCAGAATACAGAGATCGAATAACTAAAAATCAAAATTAATTGCAAGAGAGTTTTATTTATTTCGTCTCAGTTGCCTGGCTTTTATAAAGCGATTCGCCATCAGCAATGGCATTGTACATAAAAGTATTAAGAAGTATGAGTTGGCCATTACCTTTATGCTGCCCATACTTGGCTGCTCCAAAAATAATTAACCAGGCAGTAATTGCAGCAGGCATGCTCCACAGCCAGGGGGCTTCCATATTTAACCACCATTGTGAAATTCCCAAGGCTCCACCAAAAACAAAGAGTGCAATTACTACTGTATAAAAAAACATAAACATTGTCCATATTTTTGGAGTTGGGCCGACAACGCCTCTAATTAGTGAACCTTCACTTGATTCTTCAACACTAATATGAAGTTCTGGAGACCAATAATTTCGTTCTTTTTCAACAATATTTAAATATGCATGATTTATTAAAGTGGAACCCTTAACGTGTTCCGATGGCTGCTTAAGTTTATTCAAAATGGAATCCATAACTTGTTCCACACTCATTGAACTTGTGAACTTATATCGTGGTCTGAGGTTTAATGATTTCATTTATGTTTATTAAGATGTAATCTAAATAAGCAAATATATAAATATCTGATTAGTAAGGTGTGTGGTAATTGGTGATATTAATCATCTTTT
>JAOZNY010000282.1 GCA_029933565.1 Bacteroidales bacterium | reverse complement strand
ATTATCCCATCCTGAATATTAAACCATTCCTCTGCTTTATCGCTGTAAACAAATGCCGGATGATCGTGTGGCATATATTTGTCGAGGTTGGTTTCCATTTTGGTGTTTTCTTTCATCAGCATGATGAAAACAACCGTAATTACTACAATTATTATGGTACTTAACCATGAATAATTTAATAGTTTGTTTAAAATATTTTCCATTTCTCTAATTATTAGTTAGTGTTCACTACGTTTATGTTTCTAAAAAAAGGCTCATTAAAGCCTTTTTACTTATTATCAATAAATTTTATAAAACTTTTGTTGCTGTTGTAGGTCGTGGTGCTTTTACAACCAAAATCCTTACTATTGAATCAGTATTATTATAAATGCAATGAACAATATCCTTAGGACTTTCTACCAAACTATTGGTTTCAATTCGTTGCTTTTCTTCTCCTATTAATACATCCGGAGTTCCTTCTATTACAAAAAAGAAAACGTCAACAGGTGTAATATGAGGTTTCAGGCTCTCACCAGGATTTAATTGCATATGCACAGCCTGAGCCGATTCGTTATTATATAACATTCGGGCATCAACCTGATGCACATTATTTTTTACTGATGTTTCTGAAACAGTTTTAATATTCATAATTATTGTTTTTTTTATTTAATATTCATAGCCGGACAAGCAAGAATTTTATCCAATCCTTCAAGCAATGATTTTCCTTCTTTATTAAGATTAAAGTTATGATTATTCATATCCCAGCGTTTAACCAATAATCTAAGTGAGCCCATAATCATAAGGGCAAGGGTTTCAACCTCTATATCCTTGCGTACATTATCTTCCGATTGTCCTTCGTAAATTATTGTTTCAATAGTTTGGGTATGCAGGTTTAAAATTTCTACAATTTTAAGTTTTAATACTTCTTCATTTTTAAATATTTCCTCAGAAAAAATAACAGAAACCATTGATGGATTTTCTGAAAATAAATCTAGCATTTTTGAAAACATAAAACTAATTTTTTCAATTGCAGTACCTTCATAGGTTTCCATAATACCCGAAAGCATTTGAGCCATTTCCTTAAAATTACCCAGAATACTTAATATAATTGCTGTTTTGCTTTCAAAGTGTCTGTAAATTCCAGGTTCAGAAATACCGATTGCCTTCGACAGGTTTTTAATGGTCAGGCCTTGTATCCCTTTTTTATCAATAATTATAATTGACTCTTCTATAATTTGTTGTTGCCTATCTGAAAGCATTTTAATATCGTTAGTTAGTATTCACTCGCAAAATAACAACTAATATTTTTAACAGCCTAATATTTTTAACATTTTTTATAGTTTACTAGTTTAAAGGATTTTAAAAATTCCATCCAAAGGAACTTTTAATAAGTATTATCTTTGTAACAAAATAAGCAACAATTAAAAATCAAAATCATCATGAAATTACTATTAAGTTTTTTGAGTTTTTTCCTCCTTGCAGGGACCATTGCTGTTTCTCAACCATGGACAGAATCATTTCCAAAAGAAAAGGAGGCAAAAGTAAAACTAACCCTTAAGGACCACCAAAAAGCCTTTAATAATTACTGGGCTCCTTTTAATGTCGACAAGGGATACTATATGGTAAATGGTGAGAAACAAAAAGCAGGGGGCTGGAAACAATTCAAACGCTGGGAATGGTTCTGGGAGCAACGTGTAAATCCACAAACCAGTGAATTTCCAACAACTTCAGCCATGCAAGAGTTTAAAAAATATATGGATCAAAATGGTGGCGACAGAAGCCCATCGGGAAACTGGACAAGTATGGGACCAACCTCTTCAGGAGGTGGTTATGCCGGAATTGGAAGATTGAATTGTGTTGCCTTTAATCCTGACGATGATGATTTAATTTATGCCGGTTCGGCAGCCGGTGGTGTTTGGAAAACCATTGACGGTGGAACTAACTGGACTCCCATTGGTGATGGAAACGATGCTCTTGGAACTGCCGACATTATTGTTGTAGCAACCACAGGTGATGATATTTTGTATTTAGCCACAGGCGACAGGGATCATTCAGATACTTATTCAGTAGGGGTTCTTAAATCAACAGATGGAGGAACAACATGGAATACAACAGGTATGAATTGGACTCAAAACCAGGGAAATATTATCAACCGTATGATTATGGACCCAAACAATAACAATATAATTTATGCTGCTACTAACGATGGGGTTTATAAAACCACAAACGCTGCTGTAACATGGACTCAAATTTCAACCAATAACTTCAAAGATTTGGAGTTTAAACCTGGTAGCAGTTCTACAATTTACGGTTCAACAAACTGGGGGGAAATTTATAACTCAACAAACTCAGGTAGCAGTTGGACACAAGTACTTAGCGATGGTGATGGCAGAAGAACTATGCTCGCTGTTAGTAATGACAACAACTCAATTGTTTATGCTGTTATGGCGGCTACTGACAATAGAAGTCTTCATGCAATTTATAAATCAACAAATGAGGGGACTAGTTTTTCAATGGTATTTAGCGGAACGACTGCCAACCTATTGGACTGGTCGTGTGACGGATCAGGAACAGGTGGGCAAGCCTGGTACGACCTATGCATAATTTCGGATCCTAATGATGCTGATATTGTTTTTGTTGGCGGTGTAAACACCTGGAAATCGACAGATGCCGGATCTTCATGGGATATCAGTACCCATTGGTCAGGAACCTGTAGTGGTCAGGCAACAACAGTACATGCCGACAAACATTATTTTGCTTACCAAAATGGATCGTCAACCCTTTTTGAATGTAACGACGGAGGAATTTATAAAACAACCGATGCAGGAAACTCATGGACTGACATTACCAATACAATGGCAATTAGTCAAATGTACAGACTGGGAGTGGCACAAACAGTTAGTAATGACGTAGTAACCGGACTTCAGGATAATGGATCAAAAAATTATGAGGCTGGTGATTGGGACGATGTAATAGGTGGCGATGGAATGGAATGTACCATCGACTTTACAAACGAAAACACTCAATACGGCTCTCTTTATTATGGAAATATTAAACGCACAACAAATCACTGGTCAACATACACAACTATTTCAAATGGAATTAGTGGTAGCGGTGCCTGGGTAACACCATACCTTATCGATCCAAATAATAATTCAACATTATATGTTGGCTACGATGATGTTTGGAAATCAACCAATCAAGGAAACAGTTGGACAAAAATTAGTAATTGGGCTGGCGACAATTTGCAGTCTTTGGCAGTTGCCCCATCCAACTCCCAGTATATTTATACAGCAACTTATTCTACTATTTATAAAACGACTAATGGTGGTG
>JAOZNY010000281.1 GCA_029933565.1 Bacteroidales bacterium | reverse complement strand
AATATGGTAAAAAAAACTAAATTTTTGATAGCCTCATTATTCCTCTTTAGTATCCTAAAAAACTTATTAATTTTGTCCCTTATAAAATACAATTAATGGAAACTCCCCTTATATTGGCAATTAACCCTGGATCAACATCCACTAAGATTGCTGTTTATAATGGGACTACACCTAAGTTTATCCAAACATTAAGGCATAGCAAGCAGGAACTTGAGCCATATGCCATAGTAACTGACCAGTTTGCTTTTCGGAAAAACCTAATTTTAAATCAGTTAAGGGAAGAAGATATAAATATCAATTCTTTAAAAATTATAATGGGCCGCGGAGGACTTCTAAAGCCTGTAGAATCGGGTGTTATTGAGGTAAATCAGGCAATGCTAAACGATTTATCGTCTTGCACTTTTGGTGAACATGCCAGTAACCTCGGCGGATTAATTGCCTACGACATTGCTTCTTCCATTGAAGGTGCCCGAGCCTTTATTGCCAATCCGGTTGTTGTTGATGAACTGGAAGACAAAGCACGAATTTCGGGTCACCCATTACTCCCACGAAGATCGATTTTTCATGCTCTTAACCAAAAGGCTGTTGCCCGTCAGCATTCAAAATCCATTTTACGGAAATACGAAGACCTCAACTTAATTGTTGTTCATCTTGGTGGTGGAATTACTGTAGGGGCACATAAAAAAGGCAAGGTTGTAGATGTAAATCAAGGACTTGACGGTGATGGGCCATTTTCACCTGAACGCTCAGGAACTTTGCCTGTTGGTGATTTGGTAAGACTTTGCTTTAGCGATAAGTATTCGCAAAAGGAAATTATGAAAATGATAAAAGGCGAAGGTGGTATGGTTGCATTTTTGGAAACTAACAGTGCCCAGGAAGTATCGCAAAAAGCAGCTGATGGTGATGAATACGCAAAATTAATTTATGATGCAATGGCTTATCAGGTAGCCAAAGAAGTTGGAGCAATGGGTTCGGTGCTTTCTCATGATATTGATGGTATTTTAATTACTGGAGGCATTGCCTACGACAAATATTTTACTAACCAAATAATTTCATATGTGCACCGTATGGCTCCTGTACATATTTATCCAGGTGAAGATGAAATGGCTGCTTTGGCAATGAATGGATTAAGGGTTATTCGAGGGGAAGTAGAAGTGAAAGAGTATTCTTGAATATCGAATATTGAATTCTGAATTTCCAATGTTGAAATGTAAAACAACCCAAACTCAATATTCTACATTCTTCTTTTACAATTAATTGTCTTCCGCAAACCACTCTGCATAAGAAGTTACAGTTTCGCGAAGCAAAAGATATTTCAGGGCAATATTCGATGGTAGTTCTGCCTTTATCCTATCTGCAAAATCAGCAATCATTAATTCGCTTGTAGGCTGATAATCAAGTAAAATTATTCTTTCGTAATTCTCTTTAAGTTGTGTTACTAAACTGTTTGAAGCATCGCTTCTTAAAACAAGCGAATGATCAAAAACATCAACAATAATATTCCTTACAATTTTCTTTAAATCACCAAAATCCATAACCATTCCTAATTTTGGGTTTTTATTGTCAGAAATAGGTATTCCTGCAACAGTAACAAGTAGTTCGTACGAATGACCATGTATATTTTTACACAAGCCGTCGTAACCGGGAAGCGCATGCGCCATCTCAAACTTAAACTCCTTTGTAATTCTAATGTATTGAGGTTTCATTAATAATTACTGTTTTATAATTTTATACTGATGAACAATACTATTGTTATCATTTCTTAGCAAAATTAAATACAAACCTTGTTTTAATGAATTAATTTCCAAAGTATTATTTCCTGAATGGGTAATTCCTTCCTTGATTTTCTTTCCATCTACCGAAATAATTGAGTATTTCAAATCTTCACCATTGAAATATTCAATGTTTAGTGAAGAGGTAACAGGATTGGGATAAATATTTATAATTAGCGTTTCATTTTCTACTGTTGCATTTGGGTCGCCCCAGATTAACTCTACATATTCAGGATGATCAACAAATGGATTGCGGTTTTCCTGATAAGAAAATATTACCTCATGTCGGTTTAACTCAAACTCATTAGGAGGGTCCATCAAATGCCAGTCAAGCAATTTTTGAAGTTTGCCATGCTCAGGATTTGGGTAAGTATTTACATGATCCACAAGTTCCAGATCGGCAACGCCATCTCCTCCCTCATATCTAACTGCCATATAAAACAACATTCGCGCTACATCTCCTTTAACCTCATCGCGAGGCTCGAAAGAATCTCCATCTTTCTTACAACCTGGTGCCTCGGTAAGTGGCGTTCCTCCCATATCAAAATCAAGATTACCTCTTATGCTATTTACCGAAGCATCGGTAGGACGAATGTGATGAGCATCAGTTCCGGCCGGGGGAGAATTACCAAAATTACCATGTGATTTGGCCCAAACATGTTCGCGGTTCCAATCGTTAGCACCCCCACCAAAAGTGCTTTTTGCTTGTGACCTACCTGTATAAAGCAAAATAACATTATTGGAATTATTAGGGTCCTCATCAGTATTTTTCAAAATAAAATCCCTAAGGTCATTATAGGAATATTCTTTGTGATTATCAATGATATAATGTAAGGCCGTCTTTAAATCATTGCCTGTTAATCCTTCAGCCTCATCGTAGTAACCATCAGGTATTTGGGCTAAACCTGCAAAGGAAAAAAACAACAGTAAAATTGTAATGTGTTTATTCATTTTAATTAATATGTTCAATGAAAAAATCCTAAATAAATAGATGAAATAATTAATCCAACCCCTCCTATTAAATAAACTAAAGAAGTAAAAGCAAGGCTTTGTTTATTATGATTTATAAGCGAGCCTGCCACAGAAAATAGCAAAGCCAATAAAAATATTATTGCCAGCAATAACATTTCCTCAAAATCAAAAAAATAAAATATCATGCCTGCCAAAAAAGTATTAATTGACTGGGCCAATGAGGCTAGTACAATATTTTGATTATTGTGAGAATTATATGTCCTTTCACCTTTTCTAATAGCAAATGACTCCATGGCAATTCTCATCCCCACAAGGAAGAACCCAATAAAAACAACATTATTAGCATATCCGGAACTCAAATGTAAAAATTGCCTGCCTACGATAATGCCGAGCCATAACATTAGGGTCTGCATAAGAAATAACGAAACTACAATTGTAATAGAATTAACTCCACCCTTTTTTATGTCAGTACCCAACGAGACCGGAAATACCTGAAAGGCAAGTGCTGACAAAATAAAAACAAGTAAAATTAATGACATTATTTTAATAATTTTCGGGTGGCAAAAGTAGTGAATAAATT
>JAOZNY010000280.1 GCA_029933565.1 Bacteroidales bacterium | reverse complement strand
GCCAACGGAAAAGACTCGGTAAAGTATTGGATGCATAATAATATGATTACTGTTGATGGTCAGAAAATGGGAAAGTCGTTGAACAACTTCATTACTTTGGATGAGTTTTTTAGTGGAAACCATACAGCACTTGAACAGGCCTACACCCCAATGACGATTAGGTTTTTCTTGCTCCAGGCACATTACCGCTCTACATTGGATTTTTCAAATTCTGCTCTGCAGGCAGCCGAAAAAGGGATGAATAAATTATTTGCTGCCTACGAACTTCTGGATAAACTTACTGCCTCAGAAAAGTCAACAATTGAAGTAGTTAAATATAGGGATTTGTGCTACTCGGCAATAAATGATGATTTTAATTCTCCAATACTAATTGCACATCTTTTCGATTTAGTGAAAATCATAAATCAGGTAAACGACAAAAATGAAAGTTTTACAAAAGCAGATATTGTTTTTGTAAAGCAGATATTTGATGATTTTCTTTTTGTGGTTTTAGGAATGAAGCAGGAGAAATCAAACGATAACACCCTTTTGGTTGATGAGTTGATGCAGACAATTTTGGAAATAAGGCAAAATGCCAAAGTAAATAAAGACTGGGGTACTGCCGATAAAATCCGTGAAGAACTTGATAAAATGAACATTCAAGTTAAAGACACCAAGGACGGGGCTGAATGGAGTTTTAAGAAGTGATTTCAATTGGTCAACTGATCATATTCGATTGTTTCTTTTGAGCCCATTTTGCGATAGTGCGTTTAGTTATTAACCACAAAAAGTTTTCTGCCATGAAGGCTTTCACTTCTAACATTTAGTATGTAGGTTCCACTTTTAAACGTACTTACATCAATTGTTTTATTATTTCTTGCAATTCCACTTGTCTCAGAAAGAATCAATTTTCCCGGAAGGTTATAAACCTCAATTATTAAAATATTGTTTGACTCTGTTTCAAATTCAATATTTATTACTGAACTTGCCGGATTTGGGAAAATATTGCTGATGAAATTATTCTTTTCGTTTTTATCAAAAATAAAATCAGGACCTGCATGGCCTACAATTAATTCCAAATTTATTGCATTGGGATTTTCTTCACTTAACACCACAATCTGACTTTCAGTTTCCATCCCTGTAACTTCAGGATATAAGCGGTAGGTTCCGGTAGTAATATTGCTAAAATCAAAAAACCCTTCTGTATTTGAATAATGGCTTGTTAATATATTCCCATCTTCATCAAACAGATAAACATCAACATTGTTTGTAGAGAAATCTTCTGTCGGCATACTAGGATTTGAAAAAATTATATTTCCATTTACTATTCCATTGCCACTCAGCATTTCCTGTCCGCATTGCATGTGAATATCGTATTCCCAACAAGTACTTGAAAACTGAATTATTGCGGCATCAGTCCAGAATAATTCATTACCGTAATACGTTGGTAAACTTTTCCCATAATATTCTGAATCTCTGCTAGGTTGCACCTTTACCACGTAATTTCCTTCAGGTATTTGGTAAAATAAATAAAAACCCAAAGTATCTATTTTTACTGTGTCAACGGGAGTATAATTCTGGCTACTATCAATATAATAAAGATAGGCAAGCCCACAATCGACAGGGAAATATTCAGTAAAAGCATGACCACCCATGTGGTAATATGAACGATCGGAGATATAAATCAATCTCGTTATTGTATTGCTTTCAATTTTAGTGTTTGTTTTAGTAGTAACTGTAAATGAAACTTTATAGGTTCCATATTCACTGTAAACATGTGTTGGGTTTTGGCTATTTGATTTTTCGCCATCACCAAAGTCCCAATTCCATGAAACTATGTTATCATGTTTTGTTAAATCTAAAAATGTAAACTTAAAACGGTCGTTGCCTTGTTTTTGTGAGTACTTGAATCTTGCCTGAAGTTTTTGGTTACTAAAAGGCATGTAAATCCTAAAGTTTGCAATAATCACATCAAATGCTGAATAATTAAGAAAGCGGTAATGTACTATTGTGTCAATAGTATTTCCCTGATAATCAATTGTTGATATTTCATAAGATCCATTGTCTTTGTTCGTAGTAATTGTGTCGTAGTAATAACCCTCAAAATCAGTTAAAAGTACTTTTAAATATCTTTCTGAATCATCTTCTATGTCTTTGATATAAACCTCGTGATCTTCTACCGGGTTGCCATACTCATAATTTATTATTTGACCTGAAATAATTATTGTACGCGAATTTGTTTCGGCAAGCAAAGCTGTTGACATCAAAAAAAGGAAGAACAAAATTGTACTTATACTTTTTGAGATATTATTTTTATACAATGATTTTAACATTTTCAATATCCTATTTTATAATTATACCCAATTCGTAAAGCAAAACCTGAAGTATTGACTTTATAGCCAGTTTCGCTGTAAAGCGACTTAAAATAATGCTTGAATAAAGGTTCGATAACAATTGAGGAATTACCCCCTAATTTATATTCAATGCCTGCTCCCACCCATATTTGATAATTGATGGTAGAACGGAGAGGTAGTGTGTTGTTAAGGTCTATGATTTCAATATTTTCTACATCAACAATGGGCTCGTCAATCCATTTTGCAATTTGAAAACCAATGGCAGGGCCACCAAAAACATACCAGTTTAATTTACCTAGTTTGTTTTTATAACCCAGTAAGGCCGGTACTTGAACAAATAAATATCTGTTAGTTACTTCTGAAACCGAAATATGCCTTATGGAGTCCCAAATTTCAACAGTTTTTGTATGATAATTTGGAGTAATTATCCCATCGATGGTATCGAAGGTAACGTCGTAAACATCATCATAAGTTCCCATAAATTCGTTACTGATATAGTCTATTTTGGCAAAACCTTTGTCGCCGGTAACTGAAATATTCAAACCAAAACGAACAAACCAATTTTCGTTAAAATACCTTGATGGCTCAACACTAATTGAGTAAGAATTAAGAATACTAACTGAGTCGAGGTTTGTAAGGCTAAATTCGGGATTAATGAAAATTGTATTTTCCCAGTGGCCATTATTAGTCTTTGTATCCATTGAGAAACCTTTAAATACATCACTGGATTTTGAATATGGGTCTCCATACGAAATTGAATAAATACTTGTAATCGACAAACTATTCAAGGACTCAACTTTAAAATCGTTGGATTGTACCATAAAGCCTTCCTCTAATTTCATTAATTCCAGATTCTCAACTTTATTTGTTTCACTTCCTTTTGTTAAAAATGCTTCAGCATTATTATTGCTTTCCTCAGCAGCAGGGCTCTTTATTTTTTTATCAATAGGTTCAACATTATTAATAGTTTCCTTGTCATCACTAACAGTTTCTTTTTCA
>JAOZNY010000076.1:1874-12645 GCA_029933565.1 Bacteroidales bacterium | reverse complement strand
TGTCAAATAATGAGATTTCCTCAATTAAACTCTCCACAAAAACTACAATTATCTTACGGGCATCTTCATAGAGCATTTTGTTTTCATTAAACCATTCCCTATTGTTGCTTTCTATTAACTTTTGCAAAAAACTAATCGGCAGTCTATTCATTTTCAATAATTTATTTGTTTACTTTTTTTATCACCCTATTTCAGAATGAGAAATCATTCCTCTAACAATTCTCCCCTTAGGGGAGATGCCCATGGGGCAGAGGGGTCTCAACAACTTACATTTCCAACAAACTCCCTACAAAAAGAATTCCATGCTCATTGAAAAATTATTCGTACATTTAGGGTCTAAAAATAACTAATTAGAAACTATTAAACCCATGAAGCCTAATCTTTATGATTTGTTTAACAAAATTAGACTAATAATCGTTATTGTAATTTTATTGCTGTTTAGTGAAATAACTATAGCCTCAGGCGATATTTTCCCCTTGGGAGCAAGGTCGGCAGGAATGGGCAGAGTTTCGGTGGCAATGACTGGTTTCTGGGGAATTCAAAATAATCCGGCAGGAATTGCTTTAACAGATAAATATTCGGTAGGAATTAATTATGAAAGTCGTTTTGGCTTAAATGAACTGAGTACAAAAAATGTAGCAATAATTGTCCCCTTAAATTTTGGGGTGATTGGCTTGAGTTTTAATCATTTCGGATATTCAGTTTACAGCGAAATAAAACTAGGACTTGTTTATTCACGTTCTTTCTCAAAATATTTCCGCATTGGCGTTCAACTTGATTATCTAAGTACCAGCATTGGCGATAATTACGGGACGAAGAATAATGTAACTTTTGAAATTGGAATCCAGTCGGATATTACTGAGAACATTACTCTTGGTGCTTATGCTTTCAACCCAATAATGGTAAAACTTGCCGATTACAATCAGGAGAAACTAGCATCAGTATTTAGATTTGGAGTTGCCTACAAATTCGATACACGCCTGATTGTAAGCCTTGAGGCAGAAAAAAGTTCAAATATCAATCCCATTTTATTAAGGATGGGACTTGAATACAACCTTAACTCCAAATTCTTTTTCCGTGGGGGAATAGCCAGCAGATATGAGATTTTCACTTTTGGCTTTGGCATGAAATTTAATCACTTTAGTTTTGATCTGGCTGCTACTATGCATCAATCATTAGGTTTCTCCCCCCAGTCGTCAATCATTTTCACATTTTAGTATGCATTTATGCGATTTGCACTCAACATATTGGTTTTTCTTGTTTTCTCATTTTTGACAAAAACTGTGTTTTCGCAACAGCCGGATAGCACTAAACTTTTAAACAACGAATTCATAACCGACCAATTAGAAAATATTGCCAGTTCAACTGACCTAAGTATTGATTATTCTGATCTGATTGATGAAATTATGTATTACAGCAAAAACCCGATTTCAATAAATACGGAAGAAAGAAATAAACTTTTGGAGATACGGCTGATAAACGAAAACCAGTTAAGCGAACTGGATAACTATATTTCAGAATATGGTTCTATTCAAAGCAAATTTGAGTTGGCTGCAATACCTTCTTTCGACCAACAATTAACTGAAAGAATACTGCCATTTATTACTTTCTCCACCACGGAAAGACCATCAAAAAAACTAGATTTCAAAAATGTTTTAAAATATGGAAAACATCAATTAATAATTCGTTATTCGCAAATAGCCGAACCTTCACATGCATATTCAATGCCAAACGATTCTGCTGTTGTTTTTCCCGGAAGTGTTTATTTGGGAAGTCCACAAAAGTATTATGCCCGTTATGCCTTCGACTACAATAAAAGAATAAGGTTGGGTTTTACATGGGAAAAAGATGCCGGAGAACTGATTTCAAAAAACACATTAAGCGACACACTTTTAAGCCTTGTGGGAGATAAGTTTGACCTAATAAATGATTTTGCTTCTATCCATCTTTTTGTTTCTGATTTGGGACCAGTTAAGAAGGCCGTAATTGGCGATTTTCATTTAGAGTTCGGGCAGGGATTGACTCTTTGGTCGGGTCTGTCGTTTGGGAAATCCTCCGAAGCAACACAAATAAAAAAATATGGCAGGGGAATTACACCAAACACTTCGGTAAACGAAAATCGCTTTATGCGCGGCGCAGCCTTAACTCTTGGTTTCGGTAGATTTGAGATAAGTGGATTTTATTCAAATAATATTATTGATGGCAATCTGGCGATTATTGATTCAATTGAAAACCATGGTGTAACAGGAATAATTGAAACAGGCAATCATCGTACTGTAAACGAACTTCTGGATAAGGGTGTTATAAATATCCAGAGTTTTGGAGCAAATATTAATTATAGAAATAAACAATCATCATTTGGTATAACTGCATTACAAACTTCAGTAGATATCCCCTTTCTAAAGGCTGGGGAAACTTATAAAACATTCTACTTTGAAGGAGAGAAACTTACAAATTTTGGTTTCGATTTTAATTATAAATTGAAAAAGATTAATTTTTTTGGTGAGATTTCTGCTACCGACAAATCTGCTTTTGCGGTTATTATTGGCACAAACCTATTTCTTTCTGATAGATTCCTGATGACTATTTCGTATAGGAATTTCAGCAAAGAATATTTCAGTTTTTACAATAATCCTTTCAGGGAAGGCAGTATTGCAAGGAATGAAAAGGCTTACTATTTTGGGGTTAAACTATTGTTGGCTAGCAAACTATCGGTGGATGCCTATGCTGATTTCTTTGATTTTCCCTGGTTAAGATACGGAATTTCATCACCATCGCTGGGGGCTGAATATTTGGTGCAACTTAACTATTCACCTGATCAAAATTTGAATATGTATTTCAGGTTTAAACTTGATAATAAACAGGAAAACTATAGGGAAGATTATGATTTTATCTCCAAAACTATTAGTGTCAACCGGAATTCTTTTAGGTTTAATATCAGTTATTCAGTTTTCAATTTTCTCATTTTAAAGAATAGATTAGAAATGACGTTGTACAAAAAAGCAACTTCTGTTGAAAAGGGATATTTAATTTATCAGGATGTGCTGTACAGACCTGACAACTTCCCTCTTTCGGTAAGTTTGCGCTATGCCTTGTTTTCAACCGATGGTTGGGACAGCAGGATTTACGCCTATGAAAACGATGTTTTATATGCCTTCAGTGTTCCTGCCTACTACGACAAGGGGCAGCGTATTTACCTGATGATAAAACTCGATGCTTTTAAGAATGTGGATTTGTGGTTAAGGGTTTCGCGAACTATTTTTCGCGACAAAACGACCATTGGATCCGGTGCCGATAAGATAGATTCAAATCATAAAACTGAAATCAAATTACAGGCAAAAATCAGTCTGTAATTCGATTGTTAAAAAAAATGCGAAATAAAACTTCCGGAATTTAAAAAAAGGGTTTCTATTTTATAATCTTTACTTTTACAGCAGCAGGTCCTCTCTGACCCATTTCTACTTCAAAACTAACTAAGTTTCCTTCTTTAATTTCTTCAAGTAAATTATTAGCATGAACAAAAACGCTTTCTTTAGTCTCTACGTCTTTAATAAACCCATACCCTTTCGATTCATTATAAAAAGCAACAGTACCTTTTCTAATTGGGTCAATTTCTTCACTAGCTTCTCTAGTTGGCACACCTAATTCGATATCCTCAAGTTTAACTTTTTTCTTAGCCGGATCCGGAGGAGTATCGGAAATCATTCCATTTTCGTCAACATACATAAGCATGTCATCAAGACTGCTCTTTTTTTCAATATCTTTTTTTGCCAGTCTTTTCTTTTCTTTGTCTTTTCGCTTTTTTTCTTTTTTGCTTTGTACTTCCTTTTTGTTGAAGGTTTCTTGCGATCTACCCATAAATAATTTTTAAAATATTAATATTCTTTTCTTGGCTTTGCCTCATTAACAACCACTTCTCTACCCATAAACTCAGTGCCATTAAGTTCTGCAACAGCCTTATTACCTTCTTCATTGTCATCCATTGTAATAAAACCAAAGCCTTTACTTCTACCACTATATTTGTCAGTAATAATTTTTACTTCGCTTACATTTCCAAATGCTTCAAATGCTTCTTGTAAGTCATTCTCACTTACTTTAAAATTCAGATTTCCTACGTAAATATTCATAAAACTCTATTTAATTTGATTAATAAATTTTTGTCAAAGTTACTCTTTTATTTCTAGATTTTAACTTTTAAGTTTCTTTTTATACCCAATTTGCTTCACTTATAAATTAGCAAACTAACTTACAGCAGGTATTTGATGGCAAGAATCTATTCTGCAAACATTAAATCTTAACCAAAAAACATTAAGGTGTGAACTCTAATTTAGGTGAGTTTAAACTTATTTCTCTTCAGGAATTTCTTGTACAATTGTGCTGCTAAATGCCGAGGGGTACGAAGTAAACCAACCTGCAGCTCCATTTGAGATGTTACTACTAACATTAGCCGGAGGACCACTAAACAAAGGCTCTTTGGATTGTATCTCTGTTTGAACCTCACTTACAAAATTTATATATTCTTTTGTAATATTTGATAAAACCAGGGTAAATAAATCACCTGGGTCAAGTTGATCTTCATTAAACATTAATACCATAACACCACTGGTGTAGTTGCCATTAAATAATCTATCATCGGTTATGTTTACTTCATGAATACTATCGGTAATTAACTCACCATTTCTTAATCCATTAAACATATAAAAGTCCTCTCTATCTGGGTCTTGGGCATAAAGCCTTACTACCCAACCCTCAAACTGTGGCATCCACTCCACTGCTATCGAATCAATATCGTCGGAAAGGAGTGGCATTTTTGTATTAGCAAAATAGTCTTTATAACCACCTATTTCATTTTCAAGTTTAATGTTTAATTGATAAATATTACCTTGAACTCCCACAAACCCATCAGGCATTAAATAGAGCCCTGCCACCGAATCACTTTCTGTTAGCAAGATTGGCCCATTTTGACTCTCTATTATTACTGTTGCATTTCCAACACCTTTTGGCTGTTCGTTTGAAAAATAATCAGCGGTCTCAGTAAGTTTTACGTATTGCTCGCCCGGAATATCTGTAATAATTCCATCTACAACAAGCCTAATTCTGTCAGAGTCGAGTTCAATGTCAATTTTTTCAGTACATGAACTTAAACTAACCAAAGTTACCAAGAGAATGTATAAAATATATTTTGGTTTAAGTTTCATAATTTAGAATTTAAAATTATATGTAATTGATGGTACTATCCCAAACAAATAGGTCATTTCAGCATAAGTTATGCTAGAATCGTTGGCATCGGTTTGGAAATTTATTACCCATGGATTTTTCCTGTTGTAAGCATTGTACATTGATACATTAATCTGACTATGCCATTTTTTCTCAGGATTGTGTTTTTCAGTCCAGGTAAAAGACAAGTCGAGACGGTGGTAGTCAGGCATGCGATAATCATTACGTCCTGAGTAAAATGGCACAACCGTATTTCCGTAAACAAAGCGTCCAACTGGAAATGTAACAGGCTGTCCGGTTAAGTAAATCCAGGTAAGTCCAAAACTAATTTGCTGATTTAAATTATAGTTGGCAACTAGAGAAAAATCGTGTGGACGATCGTAAGGTCCGTTGTAAGGATCACCGTTATTAATCCCCTCAATTTCGCGGAATGTTCTCGAATAAGTATAACTAATCCAGCCTGTGAGTTTGCCAATATTTTTTCTTAGCAGAAACTCTAGTCCGTAGCCGTAGCCCTTACCAATTAGAAGTTCCCCTTCAATATGTTTATTCAAAAGCAAATCGGCATGGTCGCGAAAGTCAATTGCATTTTTTATGTCCTTATAATACACTTCAACAGACGATTCGTACATTCCTTCTTTAAAATTCCTAAAATACCCAATGGCAAACTGATCGGAGAATTGGGGTTTTACGTTTGGACTCGATGAAAACCAAATATTCAGGGGCGAACCGGCTGTAGAGTTTTGTGCTTGCTGCAGATATTGGTAATTACGCGAATAACTTGCTTTTACCGAAGATGTTTCGTTTAACTGAAACACAGCACCCAAACGAGGCTCCAAACCAAAATATGTATTATAAAAATCACCCTTCGAATAAACCGTAGAATCTATTGGCTGTCCCTCGTGGTCATAATTAAAAACTGTGTTTGGGCCAACATTATTGAACATTGAAAGTCTCAGCCCATATTTAAGGCTGATAATCGATCCTATTTTTTGACTATTGCTGATATAAATAGCATTTTCGAGCGCATAATTATTTGGGAGTCCATATTCTGTAATAAAAGACTCACTGCCTGTACCTTTTATTATTCCAGGAAAAAAGTCGTGGAACATTGTGCTAAAACCAAAGTTAATGGTATTACTGTTGTTAAGATACCAGTTAAAATCACCTTTTAAATTGTAATCAGTAAGTTGCGATTTCCATTCAAAACCATTGTCTTCGTTTGTTAAACCCATATTGTAACCAAAACTACTGGCAATAAATGTAAAGTTTGAGAACAGTTTCTCATTAAAAACATGATTCCACCTTAATGTTCCTGTGGCATTTCCCCAATTCATTCCAAAACTGCCATTTTTAAAAACATCTTTCCCAAAATAACCGGAAATAAATACATGGTTGTTTTGGTTAATACTGTAGTTAAGTTTTGCATTTAAATCGTAGAAATAGAGAGTATTTTTGTTAATTTGATCATTAGATGAGAGCCTTAAAAACAAATCGGCATAAGATCTTCGGCCTGCAATCATAAACGAGCCTTTGTCTTTTACTATGGGTCCTTCAAGCATAAGGCGGCTTGAAATAACTCCAATTCCCCCATTACCATGAAACTTCTTTTTATTACCATCCTTCATTCTAACATCAACAAGCGATGAAAGCCGGCCACCATATTTTGACGGCAGATCGCCTTTGTAAAGTTCAACGCTTTTTACCGCATCGTTATTGAATACCGAGAAGAACCCCATTAAATGACCAGCGTTATAAACAGTAGCTTCATCAAGGAGTACTAGATTTTGGTCAGGGCTTCCTCCCCTTACACTAAAACCTGACGAGCCTTCGGCAGCAAACTTAACTCCGGGCAAAAGTTGAATTGCTTTAATCAGGTCAACTTCACCCATAAGTGCAGGAATAGCCTGAATTGTTTTACTATCTATTTTGTTCACACTCATTTGTGTGCTGCTGATATTTTCATTCTTGGCCTCTCCCCTAATCTCTATTTCTGAAAGGTTTTCTACACTTGGCTTTAAATTTATGTTTAAACTTTTATTGCCATCTATCTCAACTAATTGCTCCTGATCAACGTATCCAATAAATGAAAAAACAATATGATAAGTACCGGGTTTTAAACTTGTTGAGTAAAATCCATAGACATTAGATGCTGTACCTGCTCCTAATTCTTTAATGAAAACAGTTGCCCCCGGAAGTACTTCACCATTTTTTGCATCTTTAATAAAACCGCTTAAAGTATAGTTATCCTTTGGTTCGACTGCATTTACAGATTGTAAAACAAAACTTAGTAGGAAAAATATTAGAAGTAATCTTTTTTGCATGTTTTAAATGACAGTATTTTTAAAAAATAGTTACAATTGAAAGGGAGCAAATGTATTTTATTTTGAATTTACTTTATTGTATTTCAGATTAATGTTTGTTAAAAATTCAATGCATTGAAGATTGGATTGCAAAATATACATTAATCAATCCCAACAACATACTCCATTTCAT
This sequence comes from Bacteroidales bacterium, assembly GCA_029933565.1. Taxonomy (GTDB): domain Bacteria; phylum Bacteroidota; class Bacteroidia; order Bacteroidales; family F082; genus BM524. The sequence goes on along the minus strand of JAOZNY010000076.1, from coordinate 4,932 downwards.
AAATCCAGGAAGTACCATCGTCGTTGTCACTAACAGCAATAATTGTTATTTTATTGTCCACTACCGATTTAATACTTATGCCTTCAAGTTTTGTTTTTAGGGTTTCGCCATTTACCACCACAAGTTCCGCTGTACTTCTACCTTCTTCAAAATCACTAAATTTAATTGTACCTACATAACTTCCTAGAATTTCTCCATCGTCGTAAACATTTGTACTTGCTTCCAGCGAAGCTGTGAAAAGCAGACCACTATTATCCTTTAAAATACAAGCCCCAGAAAAGCCCGCCAATGTATTTTCCATTGCTGGAAGCAAAAAGCGTGTAATACTAAAATCTGGAATATTGGCATTTTCCTTATTCAGATATTTCATGAAATCTTTTGTATTGAAAGTCATAATAAGATTCTCATTATTATTGCCCCTTTGCATCATATAAACATTTGACTTATTCATTGTCAGTGCTTCAATGTTTATTCCATCAAGGGGAAGACCTGCTTTTTCAATAATTAAATTATACAAAGGACGAACGTTTTTACTTTTCACTACTCTGTTTTCTTTTAGAGAGATTAGATGAATTGTATCGCGTGTAATTTCTTTCGAGCCCGATGAGAGTACTAACAAATAAAACTCCTTCTTGTCTTGAAATACGGCCATGGATTCAAAGTCTGCCTTAATGGCTTTGGGAACACGACCATTGGGCATGGAGTCGTTTCCAGTAATTAGTGTTTTAGAAATAATTGCAAAACTGCTGTCCAGTTTGTATAAAAATGGTGAATCATCGCCAATGATATAAATGCTGCCATCCAGTAATTTAACAGCAGAGGCTGATGGCAAATTGGTGAGGTGTTTTTGCTTAATGAGTTTTACTGAGTTTTGCTTTTCCTGGCTAAACCCGATTAAACTAATTCCAAGTACAAATAATAATAAGAGTGTTCTCATCTATTAGTTTTTAGAAAAGTGACAAATATATAAAAAGGCATGCTTTTTGATTTGTACAATTTTATTATTTTCACAAACATGAATCAAGAAAAGAAAAAATTCATAAATGCTGTTTTTTTGCCGTTCATTTTATTGGCAATAATGTGGCTAATTAAGTTAGCAGAAACAGCGTTTGGAATCAAACTTGTTTTTCTTGGGATACAACCTTTATCGTTGAATGGCTTGCAGGGAATACTTCTATCTCCCTTTATTCATGGTGATTTCGAGCATCTTATGGCTAATTCAATTCCTTTCCTTGTTTTAGGGACAGCACTTATTTATTTTTATCGTGGCATTTCAATAAAGGTGTTAATAGGAATATGGTTTTTATCTGGAGTTTGGACCTGGTTTGGAGGTCGTGAGTCATGGCATATTGGCGCAAGTGGAATTATCTACGGACTGTCATCTTTTCTGTTTTTCTCAGGTGTAATTCGCAAAGATTCGCGCCTTGCCGCACTTGCACTGATAGTAGCGTTTTTATATGGCAGCCTAATTTGGGGTGTTTTTCCTGATTTTCTACCAAAAAAGAATATCTCATGGGAAGGCCATTTGGGAGGATTTGTGTCGGGTATTATTATGGCTATTTACTATCGAAAATCAGGACCTCAACCAAGAAAATATTCATGGGACTATGAGGAAGAAGATGAGGATGACGAGGAGGAGGAGGATGCCTACTGGAAAAAACCTAATGTAAATGTTAGTTGAGAAAACTCACTATTATAACTGCAATACCAAGCCCATCATGTTAAACGCATCTAAACTAATATTTGAATAGGACACTGATTTTTTATGATTCCTATGATTAATTCTGATATGAAACTGAGCTAAGTTTGCAACTGAAACTGAGCTAAGTTTGCAACTTAGCTCTTTCAATAAATGAAAATCTGTGACTTAAGGCTGTTTTGTGGTGGCCTAGTCTTGAATATTTCATGGCATTAAGAAAACAGGATAGTTTTTTTGTTTGAAATTATTTAGATGCGTTAGCCTTGCTAAGCCCCTTAATTTAGAATGATTTTTAATTACATTTGCAAAATTGAAAAAGCAAGGTAAAATGACTTCAAAAACAAATAGTATTCTTAAAAACCTAAACCTCAGCAAAGAGGAAGTTTTAAACGATTTCAGGATTGCAAACGAAAGTCGACAAGCTAGTTTAATTGGCAGACGTGAAGTGCTTACTGGAAAGGCTAAATTTGGGATTTTTGGTGATGGAAAAGAAGTACCCCAACTTGCTATGGCACGTGTTTTTGAAGATGGCGATTGGAGATCGGGTTATTACCGCGACCAAACTTTTATGCTTGCTGCCGGGATGATGAAACTTGAAGAGATTTTTGCAATGCTCTACGGCGATACCGACCCCAATGCAAACCCATCAAATGCAGGCCGACTAATGAACAATCACTTCGCCTCACGCAGCCTTGATGAAAATGGCAACTGGAAAGACCTTACTAAACAAAAAAATACAGCCCCCGATTCTTCACCAACAGCCAGTCAGATGCCTCGTCTATTAGGCTTGGCACTTGCTTCAAAATTTTTCCGCCAGCAAGGCAAAACAAAAGAATCTGAAAAATTTTCGATTAATGGAAATGAGGTAGCTTTTGGAACAATTGGCGATTCTTCGACTTCTGAAGGTCACTTTTTTGAAACTATGAATGCTGCTGGAGTAATGCAGGTACCAATGGCAATGTCGGTTTGGGACGACCAATGGGGCATCTCTGTTCCCAACAAATATCAGACTACCAAAGGCAGTATTTCGGAAATATTAATGGGCTTTGAGAAAAAGAAAGACACCAACGGTTTTTATATTTTCAAAAGTAGTGCTTACAACTATCCCCACCTTTTAGAAACTTACCGCAAGGGTGTGGCACTTTGCAGAAAAGAACAAGTACCGGTTTTGTTTCATATTCAAGATTGCACTCAGCCTCAAGGCCACTCTACTTCCGGCTCACACGAAAGATATAAAACCAAAGAACAACTCCAGCATGAATTGGATACTGATGGCATCCTTCATATGAAGAACTGGATAATTAAAAATAAGATTGCAACAATTGAAGAGGTTGAAAATATTGAGGCAGAAGCGTTAGC
>JAOZNY010000076.1:0-1774 GCA_029933565.1 Bacteroidales bacterium | reverse complement strand
AAATATGGCGAGAACAGGATTTTTGATACGGGAATCCGTGAAGCAACAATTATTGGTCAGGGACTTGGCATGGCGATGCGTGGTATAAGGCCAATTGCAGAAATTCAATATTTCGACTATCTACTCTATGGACTTCAGGTAATGAGCGACGACCTTGCTACCCTTCATTATCGCACCCGCGGTGGTCAAAAAGCCCCAATGATTGTTAGTACACGTGGCCACAGACTTGAAGGAATTTGGCATTCGGGTTCGCCCCTAAGCATGGTCATTAATTCCGTTACGGGAGTAGATATTGCAGTACCCCGAAATATGACACAGGCAGCAGGTTTTTACAATACTTATCTTGCCTCCGACCAACCGGTTTTAATTATTGAGCCTTTAAATGGCTACCGACTGAGAGAGAAAAAACCTGATAATCTTTATGATTTCAATGTTCCGGTTGGTATTCCTGAAACTTTGGTTGAAGGGGAAGATGTTACAATAGTTACTTACGGCTCATGTGTTAGAATTGCCGAAGATGCTGTTGAACAATTAAAGGAATTTGATATTAGTATTGAATTAATAGACGTGAGATCACTGATCCCTTTTGATGTTAACCATCAGATTAGCAAATCGCTGCAAAAAACAAATAAAGTCTTGTTTTTTGATGAAGATGTTCCGGGTGGTGCAACAGCACATATGATGCAAAAAGTAATTGAGGAGCAGGGTGGTTTTTATAAACTCGACATGGATCCCAGAACCCTTACGGCAAAAGCACATAGGGCTTCCTATAGTTCTGATGGCGATTATTTCTCAAACCCTAATGCTGAAGATGTTTTTGATGCAGTTTATAATATGATGCATGAATACAATCCGGCTAAATATCCAAAAATATTTTAATTTTTTATCATCACCCAAACAACCTCTTACACCTATATACTGTCATTCTTCTGATTAATTGCATTTTGGCAATAAAATTATTATTAGTTTTGCAATCTTTGCTGACATCACCAAATAATTTTAATTATGAATTTTTGTATTAAACGATCAATCTTAGTGATTATCATTTTCTTCTCTGTGGCAACAATGTTTGCGCAACAAGGTGAGTATCTTGGAGTTGAAAAAAACGTAACTGCTTCCGAGCTAGTTGTTAAAGCCAATGAAACAGATTTTATTAATGGCTTTGCAGCAAAAATTTTCGAAGATCAGAAGAATACTTACTATGCCATCGACAATAGTAGTATAGAATCAAAGTATATTAAAATAAGAATACTTGAACAAAGTTATTCAGATAATGAACTTGTAAATATCGGGTCTTCACTTAAACAAGACTATATGATGTTTCTTGTAAACAATACTCTGTCAATTAGTGAAGACAAAGTAATTGAGTTGTTTAATGAGTATTATAACATTGCCCTAAAAGAAGAAAGTTCGATGAATGAAGAGGCAATGACTATTTGGCTTAATAAGCATGATAAATACACCAAAAACTAGATAAGACAAAGACTATGAAACGAATTTTATTTATAAGTTTATTATCAGTTTTCTTTTCAATTAACCTTTTTAGCCAGGGTGATCTTTGTGATGTATCTGAACCTTTTTGTACGGGTGATCTTTACTCTTTTCCGGCAGGTGTAAATTCAGGTCAAGGGCAACCAGGACCCGACTATGGCTGTCTTGGCTCACAACCAAACCCTGCATGGTATCACATGAAAATAGCATTGGCAGGCGATATAAATATTTATATGTCAACAGTACCTTTAGAGGATATTGACTTTATTTGCTGGGGACCATT
>JAOZNY010000279.1 GCA_029933565.1 Bacteroidales bacterium | reverse complement strand
GCATTTAAGTATAAAAAAAGTATTGATTATTATGGTATTGAAGAAAGCGACTCGAATGGCTTATCGGTTTACACCAATTATGAAATAATAAAGTATGGATGGTTAAAACAAGACACGGAAGACACTTATGCCTTATGGGCATTGCTAGCAATTGATAATGATACAATCAAAATTATTAATGTTCAGTTACAGAGCATTAGGCTGGAAGAAGATGAAGTGGAATCGATGACAGAAATTAGCCAAATTGGTAAACTACCGGGAAATATTTCTTCCATTTACTCAAAATTGAAAAGGGGGTTTTTATGGAGAGAGGAACAGATAGGGCAACTTAGTGAGTTAATCAAGAAGAGTAAATATCCCATTATTCTGTGCGGTGATTTCAACGATCCCCCTTCCTCGTTTTCGTACAACGAACTATCAAAATTACTTAAGGATGCTTTTATGGAGAAGGGCGATGGCTTTGGGTTTACCTATGCAGGAGGGATGCCCTTTTTGAGGATAGATTATTTTATGGTAAGTGAAGAAATAAATGTTGTTGCTTATAAAAAGATAAACAAAACTCACTCAGATCATTATCCTATTGAGGTTGAGGTTAAGAATTAAGGTTGAGATTTAATCAAATTGTTTTATGAAAACTCTTAACCTCAACATTAACCTATTTTAAAAAGATGTATTTTAGCCACACAAACGAAACCTATGATTAAGAATATAATTCAAAACTTTTTAGCATTTATTAAAAAGTATAAGTTACAACCGCTTGTGGATGTTGCTATTTTCGCATTAATTACAGTATTTTTCCATTACATCTGGTGGCACGGACTTAAGAGTTTTTTACTGAATTTTGCCGGGTTCACTCAAATGGAAGCCTTTTTGGCGCATCAGGTGTTTTTACCTTCTGCCTGGATAGTTGAACATATTCTTAATTACCCAATTCAGGCTTTTGACAATACCATATTTACAGAAAACAATGGTTATGTGGCAGTTGAGGGTTCTTGCTCCGGGCTTAAGCAATTTTACCAATGGACAGTTTTGATGATTCTTTTTCCAGGCCCCTGGAAGAAAAAATTATGGTATATCCCTATGGGATTATTAGTAATTCACCTAGTTAATATTTTTAGAATAGTAATGCTTACGGTAATAGTAGTACATTGGCCAGAAAATTGGGATTTTATTCATATGTGGTTATTACGCCCGTTTTTCTATGTGGTAATATTTGCCCTGTGGGTTTTGTGGGTGGAAAAGATAAGGGAGGTTAAGAGTACTTAGAGAGCCTGGAGTACTTGGGTTAATGGTGATGACTATTTCTATAACTCAAACAAAGGAGTATCGTTCCAGTTTATTAACTCATTCGCCTGATCAATTGAAATATAATCAGCTTGCTTGCATAATTGCTTTAACTTACGTGCTGCGCTCTTAGTGCCAATTCGGTATTTTAACTTCAGAAGTGGGCTTGAGAAAAGTTTATGAGTTTGAGTATTAAAATCACGGGGATGAAAATAATTCATAGTGTAATCTTTATTTTCAAGTGCTCGCTTTATGATATTCTTGGGCGTTAAACGAAAGTATCCACTACTAAGATAAAAAAACATAAAACTAAAAATATCTACTTTTATCTGAGGAAACTCATACATCTCCTTCCCATTTATTGATAATCTGAATGGGGAGGCAGGCAGGCTACCAATGCCATTAAAAGTTTCGTTTGAAATCAGGGAACTATCAATATTTACACCTAGTTCCAACATACTTTCAAGAGCCCATTGTTCAGTTTCTTTGAGTGAAAAGCCAGGTGCTCGAAAAGACTTAACTTTTTGGCCTATTATTTCTTCAATAACTTCAATATTTTTCTTGAGGTCACTAGAAAATTCTTTCTCATTTAAATGACCTACTTGTTGATGTAAATATGAATGAAGACCTATCTGATGACCTTTTTCCGAAATCTTTTTTACAATAGCAGGATGATGCTTTGCGATCCAGCCAAGAGTAAAAAAAGTGGCTTTCGTATTTGTTTCATCTAAAATATCACAAATTCTACTAACATCGCTCTCAATAGCTGAAGGCAAAGTATTCCATAATGAAGGACTATTATAGTATGGTTTATCAAAAGTATGAAACCAGTCTTCTATGTCGAAAGTGAGTATGTTCATTTTAATAAGTGCCTAAAGTACTTTAAGTATTTAGAGTGGTTAAAATTAGTTTTTAATTCAATGAATTGGATTAAGATGAGATAAAATCATAAAACATAAATTATTATTCATTTTTCAAGTACTCTAACCACTTTAAGCACTCTAAACTCTAGGCATTTTAAGTACTGCTTTTCTAATAAATATGTTTTACTAAATATCCGCCAAGTGGTTTTGAAATAACATAAGGAATTAATGCCCATAATTTTGAAAGCCATTTACTTTTTCTGACATCTGTAATATTCGAATAGTTGTAAAGTGGATAATCGTTTACAGGCCAATGACTTTTATATTTGTGTACGCCAGAAAACAATGTGCTTCTACCAAAGGAATAGACGGCATTTCGTCCAGAGGAATTTTCGCCCTCAATATTTATAGTATTATTTTTCTTAATACAATAGTTTATCATCTCCCAATGTAAAAGGTCAGAAACATATTCTTTTCTGGATTTGGACGAGGTGGCAAAGAACATGTTTTCATAAAACCCATTATAAAATGCCAGCATTGCAGTACCAACAACTTCACCTTCCTTATAACTTACAAATATCTTCACCTCACCATACTCATACGTTTCCATCAAATCCTCAAAAAACTTCTTACTATAACTTAGTGATTTTAGTTTATAAATGTTGCGGTTATACAGTTTGCAAAAATCAACCAACAATTCACTCCCTCCAGCTTTAGTAATGATTCCAGATTTTTTTGCTCTATTAACCTTTCGGTTCAGGTTTGAGCTCATCATATTCGACAAACCAGTTTCATCCTCGGGTAATTGCAAAATACTGGTAACTTTCTCTGATCCTATAAATCCTTCTTCCTCTTTGCTATTCAATGAACGGATAAATACTTGTTCTGAACGTTGATTTTTTAAAATCTCTTGATTATCCAAACTAAAAGTATGAAATCCTTGCGGTAAATTATTGTTGGTTATTTCGGAGATAATTATATCAATAACACCTGTATGCTCTTGAATATTAATATTCTCAGAAGTTAATAATCCTCCATAAGAGAAGTGAGGCAGGCTAACCCATGCTTTTCCTGTGTTGACAAGTGGCAGGACTGCACACAACTCTTCTTTATCATAAATCAAAAAATAATAAGGCTTCCAGTTAAAGTGTTTTTTATAAAAATTATAAAGGGATGGGTTGAAAGAAAAGGGGGT
>JAOZNY010000278.1 GCA_029933565.1 Bacteroidales bacterium | reverse complement strand
GAGAAAGCCAAAAAAATACATAATTACGGTGCGGCAACAGTTGTAATGGCATTTGACGAAAAAGGTCAGGCCGATACTTTTGAAAGAAAAACAGAAATTTGCGAAAGGGCCTATCGGTTACTTACAGAAAAAATTAATTTCCCACCAGAAGATATTATTTTCGACCCAAATATTTTGGCAATAGGCACCGGATTAGACGAGCATAACAATTATGCTGTTAATTTTATAAAGGCAACAAAATGGATTAAAGAAAATCTACCATATGCAAAAGTAAGCGGTGGAATAAGCAATCTTTCATTTTCATTTAGGGGCAATAATATTGTTAGAGAAGCCATTCATTCGGTATTTCTTTTTCATGCAATTAAGGCTGGAATGGACATGGGAATTGTTAATCCTGCCATGTTACAAATTTATGATGAGATAGATGAAGACTTAAGAAAACTTGTAGAAGATTTAGTACTTAACCGCAGAAAAGATGCAACTGCACGCCTTCTGGCTTTTGCCGAAAACATTAAAGAAAAAGATATAGATACAGTTAAAAAAGAACAGGAATGGCGAGGGCTGGATGTTGAAAAACGTCTTGAACATTCACTGATTAAAGGAATTACAGAATTTCTAGAAGAAGATGTTGAAGAAGCACGTAAGAAATTTACACAGGCAATCGAAGTAATTGAAAAACCACTCATGGCAGGAATGAATGTAGTTGGTGATCTTTTTGGTTCGGGAAGAATGTTTTTGCCACAAGTTGTAAAAAGTGCAAGGGTGATGAAAAAAGCAGTTTCCTTTTTGCTGCCTTACATTGAAATGGAAAAAGGTGGAAAAATAAAAGGGAATGGAAAAATTGTACTAGCCACCGTTAAAGGAGATGTTCACGACATTGGAAAAAATATTGTTGGTATTGTTTTACAGTGCAATAACTACGAAGTAATCGACCTTGGAGTGATGGTTCCGGCAGAGAAAATACTTGAAATTGCAAGGGATGAAAAGGCTGATGTTTTAGGGCTTAGTGGATTAATTACTCCCTCTTTAGAGGAAATGGTATACGTGGCAAAAGAAATGAAAAGGCTTAATTTTAATATTCCTCTACTCATTGGCGGGGCAACAACTTCACCTATTCACACTGCTGTTAAAATATCGCCAAACTACAAAAACCCAATTGTTCAAGTTAGGGATGCTTCGAAAGTTATAAATGTAGTAAACAAACTTTTATCAGTAACTGAAAGTAAATCCTATATTGAGGAAATAGAAAAAAAATATGATAATCTTCGCAAAAAGCATTATTTAAATATTAGTGAAAAGAAATATGTTTCGTTAACTGAGGCCAGAAAGAACAAAGTAAATATCGATTGGCCAAATAGTAATTTAGCAAAGCCTTCTTTTATCGGAAAAAAAATATTTAACGATTATCCTCTGACCGAAATCAGGGAGTACATCGACTGGACATTCTTTTTCCATGCATGGAAAATTACTGGAAAATATCCGGCTATTTTTGATGATGTTTTGAAAGGAGAGGAAGCAAAAAAACTCTTCAACGATGCGCAGGAAATGCTTGATAAAATTATTTCAGAAAAATGGCTTACCGCAAAAGCAGGAATTGGTTTTTACAAAGCAAAGTCAAACAACGAAACGATTGAACTTTCTGATGAATTTGGAAAAAGGATAGTTGACTTTGAGTTTTTGCGAAATCAGGAAAAGAAAGAGGAGAGCCCAAACTACTGCCTTGCCGATTTTGTTTGTCCCAAAGAGGAAAACAAGCAAGATTATCTTGGGGTTTTTGCAGTAACAGCAGGCATAGGAATTGAAAAGCATGTGGAACAATTTGAAAACGACGGTGACGATTATAGCGCAATAATGCTGAAAACTCTGGCCGATAGGCTGGCAGAGGCATTTGCCGAATTCTTGCACAAACGAAGCAGAACAGAGTTTTGGGCTTACAGCAAAAATGAGGATACTACACAAAAGGATCTCTTAAAGGAAAAATACATTGGCATAAGACCTGCACCCGGTTATCCTGCCTGCCCCGAGCATTCAGAAAAGAAAAAGATATTTGACCTGCTTGAAGCAGAGGAAAAACTTGGAATTAGTTTAACCGAAAGTTTTGCGATGTATCCGGCAGCATCGGTAAGTGGTTACTATTTTGCCCATCCTGACTCAAGATATTTTACAGTTGATAAGATAAGCGAAGGCCAAGTTGAGGATTATGCAAAAAGAAAAAAGATTAGTAAAGAGGAAGTAGAGAAACTTTTAAGAAATAATCTATTGGAATAAGTAAAGACATAAATTTTAGTAAATGCCCGGGGCTAAAGCCGCCGGGTAACTCATATGGAATAACTTATGAGTTACTCCGGACTTTAGTCCGGGGGAAAACAAACAACATGGACAAAACCGTAATAGAACATATAGAAAATTCAAAAGATACTTTATTTTCATTCGAACTACTACCACCTTTGAAAGGTCAGGATTTTGGTTCAATCCAAAAAACCATCGATCCTTTATTTGAATTTAAGCCATCATTTATAAATATCACTTACCATCAGGAAGAAACTGAATATGAAAATCTTCCGGGAGGATTAATAAAAAAGAAGGTGGTTAGAAAACGACCTGGGTCAGTTGGGATTTCGGCTGCCATAAAATACCGTTATGGAGTAAATGTTGTACCACACATTATTTGTGGGGGCTTTTCGCGTGAAGATACTGAAAACGCACTTATCGACCTTAACTTTCTTGGAGTTAAAAATCTTCTGGTAGTCCGTGGTGATGCTCAGGTAGGAATGAAAAATTTTGTGGCAGAACCCAATGGGAACAAATATTCCATTGACACAGTTAAGCAAGTTGCTAACCTTAATAAGGGTATTTATCTTGACTCCAATATTAGAAATTCGCGTTCTACAAATTTCTGTATTGGTGTTGCCGGCTATCCCGAAAAACACGCTGAATCTCCAAATTTAGACAGCGACATCCATTTCCTGAAAAAGAAAGTTGAAGCAGGGGCTGATTTTATTGTTACACAAATGTTCTTCGACAATAAAAAGTTTTTCGACTTTGTTAAACGTTGTAGAGAGGAGGGTATCGAGGTTCCCATTATTCCTGGCCTAAAGCCAATTTCAACACAAAATCAAATTGTAACTATCCCAAAAACTTTTAATGTTGACGTACCATCTGAGTTGGTAAAAGAAGTAATAAAATGCAAAAATAACGATGAAGTAAGACAATTGGGTGTTGAATGGGCAATTGTCCAATCACGGGAATTAAAGGAAGCGGGCGTTCCTGTTCTTCATTATTATACCATGGGCAAATCGGATAATATCAGGAAAATAGCGGAGGGTGTATTTTAAGGACACACCCCT
>JAOZNY010000277.1 GCA_029933565.1 Bacteroidales bacterium | reverse complement strand
CTTTTCCATACTGTTGAGTTTGGTAAGTATTAATTGTGATCTTTTTGATTATACCGTTTTTAACTCTTTTCCTTGCAGTAAGGGAAGATATCTGAAGTTTATCGCATAGAACTTTCATATTTGGAAAATGCGTTCCGTCTTGAAGTTCGTAATAATGGCTTTGCGAATGTAATATCTGAGTTTTAAGATATTCTTCAATGAAATTACGAATGAGTTGCCCAGGTGAAATACCTTGCAACATGGCGAACTTAGAAATCTCTGCTTTGAGTTCCTTGGTGGCGCTGAATGTTATTCGTTCTGTTTGGTTCATTTGTCATAATTAAGATTAAGTGAGTTTAACTATATAGATTAATTATAGTTCATCTGGAATTAGGTACCATGATAAACGCTACTGCCTTCTCAGCCTTTGAAGCAGCACTTACTATCCAACGTGGATGCTCCTTTAGGCTGGGAATCCAGTGCTTGATATAGCCTACAGAGTTGAGAAAGTCAGGGTTTAGCCCTGTTTCAGCGGACAGGAAGTTTGCTCCAATCTCTGCTACAAGTTCTTCTAGGCTATATTCCTGTGTGCCAAACTTGCTGCTACCAACCTCAAACCTATTTAGGCGCTTCGGGTGGCCTGTGGAGTGGGTGAGTTCATGGAATAGGGTCATGTAGTACTCATCATTGCTTTTGTATAAGGAGCGTTGAGTAATACTAATTAGATCTTTCTTTGGGCTGTAGAAAGGTAATGTTTGCGGCTTTTTATTTGTCTGGAGTGTTATATCCTCCCTGCTCAGATAATCGCTAATTACCTCGCTAGGTAGGGCTGAAATTGGATCCTCATTGAGTTTTCCTTGTAGGTGCTCTAAATATTCGTTTCCTTCAATAAATTCGCATTGGTCGACATTAAAGACACGATAGATTTTAAGATACCAGAGTTCTTTGGGCTTCTTGTCTTCCTTTGTGGGCTTGGGTTGGTACTTGCTCCAAAAGCCAACGATACTAGATTTCTGCCCCTTCTTGATTTTACCACCATGCTTGATGATCTGGTTGAACGTTCCCCAGATGCGGGATTTGTGCTCGCTGTTGAATAGGAGCATAATGTTTATGCCGTTGTAAGGTCGCCCGGTTATGTTGATTGGGTTTTGAGCATTAATCATATCTACCCAAGTATTAGCCTGCTCAAGATTTTTGATAATTTGTTTAGTAATCTGTTCATAAGAGTTCATGTTATTCGCTCAGAGCGCCTGAGACATAGTTTAGGTATTCGCTACACCAGTTTAAATAAGGGGTTTAGGCTCATAGTCGTAAAGTTGGATGAAATTGGAATATTCGGATTTGTAAGTTTCAGGGTTCTCCATAACCAAGTTTTCAGCATACCCAGGCCAGTAAATCTCATCGAGGAGTTCCTTAAATGGCTGTTCCCATTTCTGGGTTGGTTCAATGGTTTTTTCACTAGTCATGTTATTTGCCCAAAGCGCTTGGGATTTAGTTTAGGTATTCGCTACACCTGTGAATAGAAATGGGATAATTGGATGCTATTATGCTGGTAAATGGGGGAGAGCTTAAAGAGGGTCACTAATTGAATATTTATAGGTGGCTTGAATAATACACGGCACTACACCAACAGTTCGAGAGAGAGGCCACTTACAAATATCAACTTGTGGGTATGATGTCGTGATTGAATTTTTTAAAATTGGCCTATCAGATTTTTCCATTTCCCAATGGATTAACCTAGAAATCTTGCTCTGAGAATCATTTCCCTAAAAATAGGCAAATGGGGCTATTTTATTAGTAGAAGCATATTTTAAGAATGTTCACAAAATTTTCAAAATAATTTTTCACATCAACAAAAATCAAATGAACAAAAGCCCCACCTCCGTATTATGCTCTACTGAAAGCCTTTTTACTTATTTAAAAAACTTTATTTTCCCAAGTTCGATTCTTGCACTGATTTTATTGATTTGTACATACTTTTCAAAAGTTCCAAGTGAAACGTGACCAGTCATTTCCATTATCAAGTGTGCATTGACACCATCAAGTATTAAATTAGTGGCAAAACTACGCCTTGCTGTGTGTGTACAGATTAGATTATACTTTTTTGTTATGGTTGAAACCTTTTTAACGCCTTTAGTTTTTCGAATTGTAATCTCATCATTGATTTTGGCCATCAGGCCTATTATTTTCAACTTATCATTTGTGTTTTGGTTAGATAATTTTTTGGGTAATGAACCTTTATATTTCTTTAAAATTCTTCTGACTATTGGGTGGATAGGAATTATTGACCTTTCACCTGTCTTGTCACTTACAATCTCTAACTGCCTATCTTTAATGGCTTCGTTTGAAACTTTATCCCAGTCTGAGTACCTCAATCCGGTTAGACAACCAATAACAAAATAATCCCTAACAAGATCAAGATTACCTTTTAATTTGAGTTCATAAATTCGCTTAATCTCATCCATAGTAAGATAGATTGAATCGACATTTTCACGTTTCCTCTTAAAATACTTGAAGGAGTCATTCTTGTGGAGTTTCATCATAAAGGCATCATTCATAACGGCCTTAATGTGCTTCCAGTGTTTGGATATATTATTAACTGCGAAACCTTTTCCTTGTAAATAATCATTGTATTCCTTATAAAATTTTGAGTCTATTTCTTCAAAAAGCAGACTTCTGATTCCAAAATACTTCTTGAGATGGTTATAAGTGGTTCTGTATTCCTTGTAGATGGCTTGGCCATTGGTTTCATATTTGTTTACTAGTGTTTCAAAATACTCAAGAAAGGTTGATGTGTTACTTTTCTTTATATTTACTAGGCCTGGAGACAAGAATTCAAGATATTTCTGACGGACATTACTTTTTGAAAAACCACTGTTTTGCTCGTAAAATTGAATTGCTTTTTCGAATGCTCGTTCGTGACGTTTCAACTCAGGATTTATTCTTTTTCCTTCAAAAGTCTGCTTAGAACTTTTGGCTTTTTGTTTGTTATTGTCCCATTTCTCTGGATCGATTTTAATTTTAGTTGAAAACCTGATCGAGTTTGGTTCTCCTTGAAAATAATAACGTAAATATATAATCCCGTCATTACGTAAGTAAAAATTACTCATAATGTAAAGTATTAAATGTGAAGATTTAAGTAGGATTTTAAATACAGAAAGGCGACTTTCAAGTTGAAACTCAAAATCAACTTTAAGTCATACTATTATTATAGTTCGAATTTTTTTTGCTGTGTCTGTTTTTGTGTCTGCATTAGAGGCTGCTGAGAACTACCTTTTTGGGTATAGACAATGGGTATAGTTTTTATATTGCTGATTACGTGACTGTTAAGGGAGTTTTTCTATAACAAAAAAGGTTCAGGTGGGCCCAC
>JAOZNY010000075.1 GCA_029933565.1 Bacteroidales bacterium | reverse complement strand
CTTATAAGTATTAATATACTCTTCTGTAGTCATTCTTTTCTGGCCCATGGCCGAAACAACAACTAAAGTTAATAAAGAAAATACTATGAAAAATCTGAACCTCAACACCTCAATAAATTTGGATTATCAAAAATATATCATCGCTCGTTAATAAACCCTAGCAAACAAACGCAATTATGCACATTTGATTGTTGAAAGGAAAAGAAGAGTTGTCGTTGTTATCGTTGTTGTCATGGTTATCGTTGTTGTCGAGTTATTTGTTTCGATAACCTGATAACTTGACAACCCGATAACCCAATAACTTTCTTTACTACTTTTACCAAAAATAATATCCATGAATTCAGAATTGATTTTTAAATATTTTTCGAAACTTACTGAAAAACAAAAAGAGCAATTTACCCAATTGGGTGAACTTTATCCTTACTGGAATGAACGCATAAATGTAATCTCTCGTAAGGACATGGAAAATTTTTATGTGCATCATGTTTTGCACTCATTGGCAATTGGTAAAATAATTCAATTTAAGGATTTTACCGAAGTAATGGATGCAGGAACCGGTGGTGGTTTCCCTGGAATTCCATTGGCAATTTTGTTTCCTGATGTTAGTTTTTATCTGGTAGATTCAATTGGGAAAAAAATAAAAGTGGTAAATGAAGTTGCCTCCGCACTTGACTTGAAAAATGTAGAAGCCGAACAAATTCGCATGGAACAAGTTGAACGTACCTTCGACTTTATTATTAGCCGTGCTGTTACCTATCTGCCTGATTTCATGCGCTGGACTGGTTACAAATTTCACCAAAAATCATTTAACAGACTAAAAAATGGAATTTTATATCTTAAAGGTGGAGATATTAAAGAAGAACTTTCAGCAGTAAAACGATTCAAAACCAGAACCTTCAATCTTGATAAACAATTTGAGGAAGATTTCTTTGAAACCAAAAAACTTGTCCACGTTTTTAAGTAAGCTTTCATAGTGGGGGGCCATAACAGCAAAAGCACACCTAACTTCTATCGTCCACAGCAACAATACTATTATCTCATTTTCACCTTTAGTTCCATATTTTATTTTAAATTCGCCACTTCATTAAAAAAATCAGATTTTATGACAGATGCAATTAAAAAATCTTTAAGGGATTCAAAAGCAGCAAGGTGGAGTGCTTTAGGGATTATTTCAATAACCATGTTTGCCGGTTATTTTTTAACCGATGTAATGTCGCCATTAAAACCTATGCTGGAGGCAGAATTTGGCTGGTCAAGCACTAACTACGGAATATTTACTAGTGCCTATGGGTGGCTAAACGTATTCTTAATAATGCTTATTCTTGGTGGAATTATCCTAGATAAAATGGGTGTTCGTTTTACAGGATTAATGGCATCAGGAATCATGGTTTTGGGAGCTGCAATAAAGTTTTGGGCTATTTCAAACCCTACTTTATCAACTGATACTACCTTAGGGATTCACACACAAGTTTTTTGGGCAGCCATAGGCTTTGCTATTTTTGGTGTTGGTGTTGAAATAGCAGGCATCACCGTTTCGAAGATTATTGTAAAATGGTTCAAGGGCCACGAAATGGCGCTAGCTATGGGTATGCAGATGGCTGTTGCTCGTATGGGTACTTTATTAGCAATGGCAGCACCTGTTCCTTTGGCTAATTTTTTCGCCAATTCACACATAGTAGTCGATGGAGGCACTTTAGTTGAAAGGGTTGCACCAAGCATCTCAGCACCAATTGCTTTTGCTCTGGTTCTTCTATCAATTGGTTTTATTGCCTTCTTTATTTATATTTCAATGGATAAAAAGTTAGATGCTTCTATTGCGGAATCAGGTGAAGACAATAACGAAGAACCATTTAAGTTTAGTAATATTGGTACTATTGTTTCCAACAAAGGTTTTTGGCTGATTGCATTTTTATGTGTGTTGTTCTACTCTTCTGTTTTCCCATTCATAAAATATGCTTCTGATTTAATGGTGAACAAATACGGAGTTGACCAAAGTTTGGCAGGCTTAATACCTAGTTTGCTACCCTTGGGAACTTTGTTCCTCACCCCTCTGTTCGGTAGTATTTACGACAAAAAAGGCAAGGGTGCTACTATTATGATTATTGGTGCTGTCATTATTGTTTTTGTTCATGGAATATTCTCTCTACCAATATTGAATTATTGGATGGTAGCAGTTGTACTAGTTATGTTATTGGGAGTAGCCTTATCATTGGTTCCTTCAGCAATGTGGCCATCGGTACCAAAAATTATTCCAGAAAACCAGTTAGGAACTGCTTTCTCCTTGATTTTCTGGATTCAGAACTGGGGATTAATGGGGGTTCCATTACTTATTGGATATGTATTAGACAAAACAAATCCAGAAGTGGCAATTGCCAAGGCTAACGGAACAGAAATCCCTCTATACGACTACACTTACCCTATGTTGATATTTACTGCATTGGGTATTTTAGCAGTTATTGTCGCCTTCATGCTAAAAGCAGAAGACAAGAAAAAAGGTTATGGCCTTCAACTACCTAATATTCAGAAATAATAATTTTTTAAACATAAAATAATGGCAAAAGATATTTTAAAATTAAAACCAGAAAGTTTGTGGAAGAACTTTTACGAACTAACACAAGTGCCACGTCCTTCAAAAAAAGAAGAGAAAATACGGGCATTCATGAAAAAATTTGGAGAAGATCTAAAACTAGAAACTATTGTTGATGAAATTGGTAATGTGATTATCAAAAAGCCTGCTACCGAAGGCATGGAAGACCGTAAAGGAATTATCCTGCAAGGTCACATGGACATGGTTCCTCAAAAGAACTCCGATATTGATCACGATTTTGAAAAAGATCCTATCGATGCATATATTGATGGCGATTGGGTAACTGCAAAAGGAACAACACTTGGTGCCGACAATGGCATGGGTGTAGCTGCAGGAATGGCAATTTTAGAAGCAACTGACTTAGTTCACGGACCTATTGAGGTATTAATTACCACAGATGAGGAAACCGGAATGACAGGAGCCGAAAACCTTAAAGCAGGTGTAATTGATGGCGACATCCTTTTAAATCTTGACTCAGAAGACGAAGGCGAACTTTATATTGGTTGTGCAGGTGGTGTTGACTCAACAGGTGTTTGGGAATATACTACAGAGGCAGTTGCCGAAGGAATGGCAACTTATAAAATAACTGTAAAAGGACTAAAAGGTGGTCACTCAGGACTTGACATTAACCTTGGACGTGGCAATGCTAACAAGATCATGAATGTGCTTTTAATGAAAGCCGGCGAAAAATATGGTCTTCGTGTTGCTGAAATTAATGGAGGTAGCCTTAGAAACGCTATCCCTCGTGAGTCGTTTGCAACTGTTGTTGTTGCTGAAGATAAAAAAGCCGATTTCGAGCAGTTTGTAACTGAATTTGACGAAATAGCAAAAGATGAGTTTAAAGATGCCGATGCAGGTTTAAGCATAATTGCAGAAAGTACTGATGCAGCAAAAGATGTTATTGATGAAAAAACAATGACAAACCTTTATACTGCTGTAGCAGGATGTCCTAATGGAGTAATTGCAATGAGCAAAGACTTTGAAGGCATTGTTGAAACTTCAACTAACCTGGCAATCGTAAAATCAGATGGCAAACAATTTGAGATTGCAACTTTACAGCGTAGTCTTAT
This sequence comes from Bacteroidales bacterium, assembly GCA_029933565.1. Taxonomy (GTDB): domain Bacteria; phylum Bacteroidota; class Bacteroidia; order Bacteroidales; family F082; genus BM524. The sequence continues at coordinate 9,087 of JAOZNY010000075.1, read as the reverse complement.
CGATGGTAGCCGCGATAAACTTTCGGAAGAAGTAAGAGCAGTATTTGAAGCCTCAGCAGGAAAAGCAAACAGCACAGGTGAATATCCGGGCTGGAAACCAAACCCTGATTCAACTATTTTGAAAGAAATGAAAGAGGTTTACAATAACAAATTTGGCAAAGTACCAGCCGTTAGAGTTATTCATGCCGGACTTGAATGTGGTATCCTTGGTTCTACTTATACTAACTGGGATATGATTTCTTTCGGCCCAACAATCCGTAATCCTCACTCACCCGACGAAATGGTGAAAATTGATACTGTTCAGTTGTTTTGGGATTATTTAGTTGAAACGCTGAAACACGCTCCTAAGAAATAATTGAATTACCCCGGGTTTAAACCCGGGGCAATTCTAGGTTTTAACCGGGGGCAACTCAGGTTTTAAACCTGAAAAAATTATTGAATAAATCAAAAAATTATATTTTTTAATAAAAGTTTGGGGTAGTTAATATTTTTTATACTTTTGCACTCCCGAATTTAAATATAAGACGATGAGTAAAAGAACATTTCAGCCTTCGGTAAGAAAAAGAAAAAATAAACACGGTTTTCGTGATAGAATGTCAACTGTAAACGGCCGTAAAGTTGTAAAAGCCAGAAGAGCAAAAGGTCGTAAGAAATTAACAGTATCCGACGAACGCTAGTATTTTTGCTAAAAAAGTACTCGCTTTAGGATATTCATTAATAAAATTATTGTGTGGAGGTATGTTATCATACCTCCTTTTTTTGTTTTCAGGATGTTGTTAATCCCAAAATAAACTAAATTCGCAACCACAAAATCAAAGTAATTATGCTTGAGTTTCTGTTTTGGATAGTTTTTATTTTTATAGTAATTGGATACGTTTTCAGACTGTTTCTTCGTTATGGACTACCATGGCTGCTTACACGCTTTATGAAGAATCAGCAACAAAAATATTCTGATTCGTTTAATCCAAATAATTTTACTGATCAAACTTCAGGGAAAGGCAACATAAACACCCCGACTGGGGATAAAAAGAAATCAAATAACGACAAGGATGATTTTGGCGAATACGTAGAGTTTGAAGATGTTGAATAGTTTTCTTTAATTAGTAGACCAAATGAACACAATAATGAACAAAAATATTTTTAAGACATTAACACCTTATATAGTTGCACTAGTTGTTTTCCTGTCAATAACTTTTGTCTATTTCTATCCTGTTATCGAAGGCAAAAAATTAAAACAAAGCGACATTAGAATGTGGAAGGGAATGTCGAAGGAGATTGCTGATTACAGGGAAAGCACAGGAGATGAAGCCCTTTGGACTAATTCAATGTTTGGTGGAATGCCTGCCTGGCAGATTTCGGTAAATTATAGCAGTAACCTAATAAAATATGTTGACAAAATACTTAGTTTGGGGCTTTACTATCCAACTAACTATGTGTTTCTTTATTTTCTAGGCTTTTTTATTCTTCTATTAGTATTGCGAGTAAATCCCTGGGTAAGTATTGCCGGGGCAATAGCTTTTGCCTTAAGTTCATACTTCTTTATAATCTTAGGGGTAGGGCACACATCAAAAGCTCACGCCATTGGATATATGGCACCAGTTCTGGCAGGAATAATACTTACCTTTAGAGGAAAGTATTTATGGGGAGGAATATTAACAGCAACAGCCCTGGCGCTCGAAATTATTTCGGGTCACCTGCAGATAACATATTATCTTTTAATCCTTGTTATTGTTTATGGCATTTATCAAATTATTGAAACTGTAAGAACAAAAGATTATCTACATTTTGGAAAAGCAGCAGGAGTATTGATTATTGCTGCGATATTAGCAGTTTTAACACACTCTACCAACCTTTGGGCTACCTATGAGTATGGAAAAGATACAATGCGTGGCACACCTGAACTAACTAAAGATATTTTAGAAAAATCGTCGGGTCTTGATAAAGATTATATAACTGCCTGGAGTTATGGAATTGGTGAAACATGGTCGTTTCTAATTCCAAATATTAAAGGTGGAGCATCAGGATTGATAGGAAATATACCAGAACTTAAAAATGCTGACCCTAACTATCAGCAAGCAATTGCACAACAGGGCAATGCATATTGGGGCGACCAACCCGGCACTTCGGGGCCTGTTTATGTGGGTGTTATTGTAATGTTCTTATTTATTTTAGGGCTTTTTATTGTAAACAGCAAATTAAAATGGGCATTGCTGGCAGCAACAATACTGTCGGTTATGCTTGGATGGGGCAAGAACTTTATGCCACTTACCGATTTGTTTATTGATTACTTTCCTGCCTATGCAAAGTTCAGGGCTGTTTCGATGATACTTGTAATTGCTGAATTAACGATTCCTATTTTGGCATTTATGGCACTAAATAAAATATTTACCGAGCCTGATATTGTTAAAAAACAAATCAAGGCTTTTTATATTTCGTTGGGATTGACAGCAGGAATAATTGCATTGTTTTACTTGATTCCTTCAGTATTCTTCAATTTTCTTAACCAAAACGAAACTGTTCAGTTTGCTCAAATGATGAAGAGCAATGATGCGGCACAGGTTTCTATTTATATGAAGAGCCTTGAAGATGTGCGTATTGCAATCTTTAAGAATGATGCTTTAAGGAGTTTGTTTTTTGTTCTAGCTGGGGCTGCACTAATTTATTTTTACATTCGTGGTAAACTTAACAAGACGATTTTTGTGGGAGTATTGAGCCTTCTTATCCTTATTGATATGTTTGGAGTTAACAAACGATACCTAAACAATGAGAAAACAGGCAGTTCGTACAATATGTGGGAAAGTAAACAATCATTTGCAAACCCATTTATCCCATCGCAAGCCGACAAAATTATACTTCAGGATAAGGATCCTGATTTTAGGGTACTTGACCTTACAAAAAATATTTTCAACGATGCTAGTACATCTTATTTTCATAAGTCAATTGGTGGCTACCATGGAGCAAAACTGCAGCGCTATCAGGATTTGATTGAACATAATATTAGTGCTGAAATTGCTTCCTTTAGGAATGCAAAAAGTATTGAAGAATTAAATGAATACTTAAGACAATCACAAATTCTTAATGCACTTAACACCAAATATGTAATTTTCAATCCTGATGGTAATCCAATAATTAATGAATATGCATTAGGAAATGCATGGTTGGTGTCGGACTTTAAAATGGTGGGTAATGCCGATGAAGAAATTGCAGCTTTAAATACTACCGATTTAAAAACAAAAGCCGTTATCGACAAGCGTTTTGAAGATAGTTTTTTCAACAATTTTAAGTTTGACAGAAACGCTAGCATCAAACTCGAATCCTACGTACCAAACAAACTGGAATACAGTTTTAACGCCTCCAGCGAACAAATGGTAATCTTCTCTGAAATATATTATGACAAAGGCTGGAACGCCTACATTGATGGTGAACAAAAACCATATTTCAGGGCAAATTATATTTTACGGGCCATGACAATACCTGCTGGCCAGCACCAAATTGTATTTAAGTTTGAACCAAAAGTATGGGTAATTGGAGAAAGAGTTTCTCTCGCATCCTCTCTTTTACTTCTTTTCCTATTGGCTGCTGGGGCATTTATTGAAGTGAAGAAAAGATATTTAAAATAATTTTTTATGAAATTTATTTTTGACCTGGACGGAACAATTACGGCAAAAGAGACTTTACCAATAATATCAAAGTACTTTAACGTAGATAAAGAAATTGATAAATTAACTGAAGAAACAGTTAAGGGTAATATTCCATTTATTGAAAGTTTTATAAACAGAGTTCAAATCTTAGGCGATTTACCAGTTTCTGAGATTAACGATCTTCTATCAACTATTCCATTATCAGAAAGTGTTTATCAGTTTATCCAGGAAAACAAAGAAGATTGTGTTATTGCAACTGGAAATTTTAGTGGTTGGATTGAAAAACTAGTTAAACGGATTGGTTGTAAATCCTATTCTTCGGATGGTATAGTTGAGAACAATAAAATAAAAAAGTTAACTAATATTCTGAAAAAAGAAGACGTAGTAAAAAAGTATAAGGCTCAAGGCGAACAGGTTATCTTTATTGGAGAGGGAAATAATGATGTAGAGGCTATGCGCGAGTCAGATATTTCAATTGCATGTGGACTAATACATACTCCAGCTAATAGTGTTTTAACAATTACTGATTATGCCGTTTACGATGAAAATGCTCTTTACCGTTTATTAAATCAAATAAACTCAGAACAAAAAGGCAAGTCCCTTATACTTAGTTGTGCAGGAATTGGATCCAGATTAGGTCTGGGGCAAACTAAAGCACTTATTGACATATCGGGCAAGCCTCTTATTTATTGGCAACTTGAGCAGTTTAAAGAAATTGAGGATATAAGGATCATAGTTGGATTTCAAGCCAACGACATTGTAAAGTCCGTTTTACAGATGCGAAAAGATGTGATTTTTGTGTATAATCACAATTATTTTCACACAAAAACCGGAGCAAGTTTTTATCTAGGTGCACGTCATGGAAATGAATATTCACTGGCATGGGATGGGGACTTACTAGTACATCCAGATGACATTGTAAGTTGCATAAACTATCCAGGGGAGTTTATTGGATGTAGTAAAACAATTACGGATGATGCCGTCCTTGCAAGTGTTAATGAAAGTGGTAAGGTAACCTCATTTTCAAGAGAAAATGGTGATTACGAATGGTCGGGTCCTGCTTGTCTTAAAAAAGAACATGTGAAATATGTATCAAATCACGTTTATACACAAATTGAAGAACACTTACCTTTACCTGCATTAGTAGTAAGAGCACAAGATATTGATACTTATGATGATTATAAGAATGCTCTTGAATTTATAAAAACCTGGGGAGATGGGGAATAAAAATATTGAAAAGTATTATACAAAAATGGCCAAAACAATTATTGACCCAAAGGCTACTCGCAATAATGCTAAAGATTTCTCAGAATACGACATTAAAATAATGAAAAGAATAGCCAATAAGGAAAAAACTTTATTGGACTTAGGCTCGGGAACAGGTTTGCTTATTAATCATTTATATGGTGACTTCAAACAAATTACAGCAGTTGAGAAATATCCTGACTTTTCAAAATTTATTGTTAAATCACCCAAAATTAAAATTATAACTGATGATTTATTGAATCTTGAGAATTTAGACAGCATGAAATATGATGTTGTTTCATTATTTGGCGTAATGAATTATTTTGACTCAGCCGAATCTCAAACTATTTATAAAAAAGTTTACGGATTTTTAAGGAATGGTGGAATTTTGGTAGTTAAAAATCAAATGGGTATTGAACAGGATGTAATTATTAATGGCTATTCTGAAGAACTCAAAACAAATTATTATTCTGAATACCGCCAGGTGGATAAAGAAGTTGATCTTTTAGAGAAAGTTGGATTTAGCAATATTGAGAAAGTTGACATCTATCCCCCAGAATACAACAGATGGGACAATACTCACTTTTATGCTTTTGTTTGCCATAAAAAATAACACTATCAAATGAAAGTTTCTTTAGTAAAAGATAAAAATGGAATTGAGTATTATGCTATACCTCATTTAAGAGACCTTCAATTATTAATGCTTGACCTACTGCAAACTGTTGACAAAATAGCTCGTGAAAATGACATCCCTTACTGGATAGATGGTGGAACACTATTAGGAGCCATCAGACACAATGGGTTTATTCCCTGGGACGATGATGTCGATATCTGTTTAATGAAGGAGGATTACGACAGACTCTTACCTTTGTTAGATGAATATACTAAGGACAAAGATGATTTGTCATTAATGTATTATAATAATGAGAAATACCAACACTGGTCTGACATTTTAACAAGCGACAGAATCCGTATTGAATACAATGGAATGCAAAGGCTTACTCGTATGGATATCTTTCCAATGAAGTTAGTCAAGAATGAAGTTTCAGAAATTGAGGAAGATAAATATATAACTGATCTTTTAAATTGGTTCAGCAAAGGGAAAACTAAATATTTTCCTAAAATAAAAGAAACCTATAAGTTTGACAACTTAAAAGATGCCTTAAAAGAAAAAAAGAAATTCTTTGAATCGTTTCATAATTTGCACCTTAAAAAGAATTCTGAGATTGTCAACAAGACTGACTTATTGGTAGACTACTCATTTGGAAATAATTATATTTCTGGAGAGCGTGACTACAAAAATTATTCTGATATATTTCCATTGAAAGAAATTGAATTTGAAGGATATAGATTTTTATGCCCTAAAAATATTGATAAGTACTTAAATGTGTTATATGGAGATTACCTGAAACTTCCCTCCTTGAAGAACAGAAAGCAGTTGCATAATTCTAAGATTAATGTTGAAAATTCATCAATATCAGAAGAAGAATTAGAAATATTACTCGCGGAGCAGAATGAATACTTTTATTATGCAAATAAAATGAGTTATAAGTTCTATTATTTGTTTCGACAGATAAAGAGTAATGGTATTATTAATGCATATACTGAAATTATAAAACCTTTTCTAAAACGAAAGTTACGATAAGATTAACTAATTAGAAAAAAAATGTTGTAGATGAGCCAATTGATATTAATAGTAAACTAACGTTTAATTATTTTCTCAGTAAACACAATGTTTGCGGTATATACTTTTAAAATATAAATACTTCTACTCAAAGTTTCAAAATCAAGAAAACTAGTCCCCGATAGCCCATCTTTTTCATATAACCTTTTTCCATTTAAATCATTAACTTCAACTGAATAATCACCATCAAATTTTACTGTAAGTAATTTAATGACAGGATTAGGATAGATTTCAATATCTTCTCCAATATCGTTGTTGTCGAAATAAAATTCATTAGAAAAACTTTTGCAATCATTTCCACTATGAACAACTACCATATAATTCCCACTGGTCAATGGTTGGTACATTTGATTAGTTGCTCCGGCAATAATATCTCCATTAAAATACCATTGGTAATAAAGTGCCAAACTTGAATATAAAACTCCCTCATTTTCAGTTATTATAGGTGCTGGCAGGGCATTGATAATTGATAAGTGAGTGCTAACAATGCTATCCCAACTCATTGTAGATTGCAAGGTATCGTAATATGTGTTTGCATTTGTTTGCCATGCATTTTCTAAGAAAACACTATCTCCTTCACAGATTGTTGCATCTGTTTCTGACCCTATAAAAAACTGGAATCCAGAGTATGTAAAAATGGGAGGAAAGGCACCTTGGCAGATTTTACCTTCTAAATCCAAGAAATTATCTTCGTGATTACAATCCAAGCCCAATCCATTAGGATTGTTAAATCTCGAAATGCTACTACCATTATGGTTGGCAATATACATATCACCTAATGGAGTAACCTGCATATCGCAAAAGCAATTACTAAATGAACTTGCAACCAATACCGATGAGTTAATAATATCAACAGGAGAACCAGCAGTTAGATCAAACTGAAATATTTTAAATGGGCTTGTATGAGGTAAACTTGCGTACAAGCGCGAACCATCTGGAGAAAACTCAACGCCATACACTCTGTCATACGTATATGATTGAACCGAGATTGGATTAGTTAAAATGCCTGTAGAATTATCAAAATCAAATATCTCAATAATACTCATGTTTTTAATAGCCAATGCAATTCTATCATATTGCATCGATGGTTTCATATATCCAACAGCATTACTATAACTTCCTGAGTAGGTGGTTCCCACACTACTAATAATAGGCATAGGTGTTAACCCATTCTCTGTTAATAAGTAAGCCAAGAAATCATTACTTCCCCAATCATGAGTTATTACCCAGACATCCTTCATATTTGCATGCATAACTGCGCATAGTTTTTCTGATACTTTATCATGAATTTGAATATTCTTTTTACCATTAACAATATCACCCAATCCCGTATTTAGGTTCATATCAATAATAGAATACCTAAAACCATTAATCAAATTATCTTGCCAATTATCGACAGTAAAAACATAATAAATTGTATTAGCCTTTCCAGAATGAGGTAATGGAACAATAATGGATGATTGGGTGGCTGAAGTATCTCCCATAAGTCCATTACCATTTGGCATTATTTGATGGTTTCTGTCCCAAACTTTTGTGCCTTCTGTATAAAACAAGAGTTCTCCTTTGCTATCACAAATTGTTGCACAACCCTCTCTTGTATATGTTTGTCCATCAGTTAAAGCATGAGGTAATCCATAATTGAAATCAATTCCTGCATATTCTCCAAAATACCAAATATTAGCATTATTGTCTTGCCCAGAAACTACCATAGAAAACAAAAGAAACCAAATAATGAGTTTTATTTTCATTTTAATAATGGGTTTAATACTACCTCTTTTTATCAAGCAGTAGGATTATTACTGCTATTCTCCTTTTTCAAATATGAATTCAAATTTAGTAAAAAATCTTAATGCACAAATTAAAAGTATTTTATGGGACTAGGTGGAGATTATGTTGGCAATAAAAGTAGTGGGCTTTAGAGAGTAAAGATACCCTTAGATTTTTTCCATGCTTTTGCAAATTGATCGACAGTAACCGTATCAAGGATAGTAAACCTACCGCTACGAACAGTAAGAGCTGTTTTTAAAAGAACCTCAATTCCAATTCTATTTTCAATCTCTTCAAACATATCAGAATTATCATTAAACCTTAACATCCACTGTTCAAATTCCTTAGTAATTTCACCATCATGTAAATTTAGTGTTACCAACGAAAACAACCCTACTTTAACTCCATGAAGATAAGTGTTTTGTGGCCAAAGAGAATCTAATGCATGACTTAATAGGTGTTCGGCACCACTACATGGCCTACTTGTGCCAGCTAAACTCATGGCAATTCCAGAATTGACTAAACCGTTAACTAAAACTTCGATTTTTTTACTATACGTATCATTCTCTTTCAAACTTAGAATTGAATAAATAGAATTTTTTGATAACTGATATGCAAAATCATTCAAATTTACTTTTTTGCTTTTCGCTGCTAAATCCCAATCCTTTAATGCTGATATGTTAGAAATTAAATCGCCATAAGCACCATTAAGATATTTTTTTGGTGACTTTTGTATAATGGTATAATCAA
>JAOZNY010000276.1 GCA_029933565.1 Bacteroidales bacterium | reverse complement strand
CCTGAACACAGAATGTTTGATTATTATTTTGAAAAAAATAAACTTAACAATGACTACTTCCAGATTGATAAAAAGCAAACTGTTAAGGAAATAAATGATTACCTAATAAAAACAGAAACTACTTCACTGTTTTATGGATGGGCAGATTATGCAAGTCTTGAATATCTGGAGTTCTTTAAAGATAAGTATAAATATCTCATTAATGAAAAGCAGTTCTTCAATTCGGAGTATTATTTTTTCTCGAATAAATCTTTTGGAGATAATAATGATTTAAGTGTTAAATCCAGAAATTTAATTAAAAAAATCCCCAAAGGAGACAAGTTGTTTTTATATAAAAAGAGTAAACCCGGTTACAGCAAATCAATTGATATTAAACTCGACTCTCTAAGTTTAGATAAGTATGATGTAATTAACGTAAGGGTCAAAGTAAACTATTCGAATTTTGATGTAGATGCACTATTAGTTTTTGATTTAAAGGACACCACTGATAAAGTATTATTTTGGTCGGCATCAAACTTTAATAAATATTTTATTAATGAAGATAGTTCGGGATACTACGTTTACCATTCGAAAAGGGTGAGGAGTATTTATCCATTATCAGAGGGAAGTATATTAAAAACGTATATCTGGCAGCGCGATAGTTCCTTGCTGGAGGTCAGCAATATTGAGGTTTATCTCACAAAATTTAGCCCAATAGAAATGGGGCTTTATGAAGAAATTCCCTAGTAGATTTTTTTAGATAGGTTAAATCAATAGAATTATTAAATTTGTGGTAAAATTATTTATCATGACTGACGATTCAATATTGTGTCTTGACGAAGCCGAAGAAGGTATGACACAAGCAATAGATCATTTAAAGAAAGAATTTCAAAAAATCAGGGCAGGTAAGGCAAATCCTTCTATGCTTAGTGGTGTTTTAGTTGATTATTATGGCACATCCACTCCAATAGAGCGTACTGCTAATATTAATACTCCTGATGCAAGAATGATTGTAGTTCAGCCATTTGATAAAAGTACAATTCATGAAATTGAAAAGGCAATTATGAATTCCGGACTTGGTTTTAACCCACAAAATGAAGGTGAACTCTTAAGAATTAATGTCCCGCCATTAACCGAAGAAAGGAGATTGGATCTTGTTAAACAAGCTAAAACAGTTGCTGAGGATACTAAAGTTGGAATAAGAAATGTACGGAAGCACGCTAACGATGAAGCGAAAAACCTAGAAAAAGATGGTGTTTCAGAAGATGAGGTAAAGCAATTGATGGATGAGATTCAAAAACTTACTGACAGTTTCAGTAAAAAGGTAGATGAGTATTTTGATATTAAGGAAGAGGATATTCTAACCGTTTAAACCTGCTAGTCTCGAAAGTATTAACCTAGTCATTTAGTTGTTTGTTCTCCTTTTTTTGACTTCTTTGGCTTTTTCTTCTTTGTATTTTCTGAACAAATGTAAATGCAAGTTTTGCAATGTTACTTGTTGTCACAATTGATTTATAAGCATTTTGAAATATTTGCTTACTAATTTTTGTAAATGTGTATTCCTTTCCTAAATTTTCAACAAGGCCATTTAATTCTTTTTCTTGCGTTGAAAGTGATTCCTTAGCATTTTTAATCTTTGCATCAAGCATTTCCGATGATTCAAAAACTTCATGCTTAGTTTTAGTGTCAACGTCGCTGAATATTACATTGCCAAGCGATTTGCGTATTGGTTTAAAAATAAGTTGTTCGCGGAAAACGAAAATTAATAAGGCAATAAAAGCATAGAATCCAGCAACAATTAAATACCCAATATATCTTTCTCCTGCATTCACTCCTGAGTACCACCAAACAAATGCGAAGGAAAGAAATATTAATGCAAGTGTTGATAAAAATGCCAAAGCAATAAGCAAAGTCAGATAGGAGGATAATTCTCCTACCTTCTTTGCAAATATTAGTTTGTTATAGGCTAATAAATGGTCAATATAATTTCTTAAACCCTCAACTGTTTCTTTGAGAGGTTTGCCAAGATCAATATTTTCCATGTGTTTTTTAATTTTTAGGCTTCTTTGGTTACCTTCTCTTTAACGTCTTCAACTTTCTCTTTAACATTATCCAAAGCATCGGTAACTGTGTCCTTAAATTCATCAAACTTGTCATAAAGGTCTTCTGAAACTTCCTTTGACTTCTCCTGAAGTTTTTTGCGTGTTTCATCACCCGCTTCTGGTGCAAATAACAAACCTGCTATTCCACCAACTACTGCTCCCACAGCCAATCCTGCTATAAAAGCAAATCCTGATCCTGAACTATTATCACTCATGTTTTAAAGTATTTATTAGTTAAACAATTAAATGGCAGAAAAGTTACATTTTATGAGTCAAAAACTTAATTAGTTTCATCCTCTGCATAAATTGTCGTGCAATAACTTTAATAACCGTATAAGTAGGTATAGCAAGAATCATTCCAGCAATTCCCGAAATTTTGCCACCAATAATTATTGCTAGGAAAATTTCAACCGGATGTGCCTTTACACTTTTTGAATATATTTGAGGTTGTAAAACAAAGTTGTCGACCATATTAGCTCCTGCAAAAACAGCAAGTACAGTAATAATTGTAATCATTAAACTATCGTAATCTCCCATGCCAAGAACTGACAAACTTGCGAGTATAATTCCAATTATTGCACCAAATACTGGACCCAGATAGGGGATGATATTCATGAGTCCTCCCAAGAATCCAATAAGAATAGCATTTGGAACTCCAAAAATTAATAAACCTGTGGCTTCTATTGTCATCATTATTCCAACTTCTATTAAAATACCATGAAAATATCTAACAAGTAAAAATTTGGAATCATGCATTACCTGTTCCATATTTTCAATATGCTTCTCAGGTGTTATTATCAGAACAAATGATTTTAATAAATTATTGTCGAGAAGGAAATAATAAGTTAGGAACAAAACTATAAATACACCCATAAATACCGACCCGGTACCACTTACAAGGTTTGCAAAGAAGTTTGTAAACTTGGCTACATCAACAAGGTCGGTAAGCTGTTGTTGTAAGTAGTGAGTGAAACTTGCCTGAGGGTTAACTACATTGTACTGAACTAAGAATTCATAAAAACCCTTGAGTGAATTTCTGTAATAATCACTCAAACTGCTAACGTCGATTGTCGATATTACATTGGCCTGAGAAATTATTAATGGTACAATAAGGATTAAAAACAGACTAGCTGTTGTAAACATCCCAAGAAGTGTAATTGCAGCACTAATTCCCTGTGGCATCTGCCTTTTTCCAATCTTTATTTTGTTGAGCCTTTTTACCACGGGTGACCCCATCATCGATAGAAATGTTGCTGTGAGAATATAAGCGACAATATCCATAA
>JAOZNY010000275.1 GCA_029933565.1 Bacteroidales bacterium | reverse complement strand
AAAATTACCTTCATTTCTCACATTTTCGTTTCATGTTAACATATTTTAAAAACAATAAATTAGTTATTTTTTTTGATGTGTTATATTTGCGCTTTAAAATTTTTGATAAAAAATGAAAGTTAAGAATACGAAAAATTTGTCAGAATTAGGGCAGGTTTCAGATAATACACGCTTAATTCGGATTTTTACAATAATATTAATACTGTTTAGTATTGGATTGTATTATAATACTGCATTTAACTATTTTTCATTTGATGATAGTTATATAAGTATAGAAAATCCGGTACAGGCAAAAGGACTGGCTGCGATTCCGGAAATATTCACCAGTTCTTACACCAGTTTAAAAGGCAATTCAATTGGTTACCGACCCATAACCAGGCTCAGTTTTGCAATGGAATATCAATTTACGGCTGATTCAAAGTACAATCCGGCTATAAGCCATATTATAAATACTTTGCTCTATGCTCTGGCAATATTTCTGCTTTATATTGTTTTAAGAAGATTGTTGAGGAAGTTTAATCCCTGGTTTATATTTTTTATTGTTTTGATTTTTGCTGCACACCCTTTGCATACGGAGGTGGTTGCTAGTCTTAAAAACCGCGATATTTTATTGAATTTTATTTTCTCATTTTTGGCAATAAAAATGTTTGTCAACTGGGCCGATTTCAAGAAAAATAAATATCTGGTTTATGGTGGCGTTAGTTACTTTTTGGCTCTTTTATCAAAAGAAACTGCAATTGCACAATTGGCTATTTTCCCTCTGGTACTGTACTATTTCACCGACTTGTCTTTGAAAAAAGTACTAACATTTACAGGCGGACTTTTGCTAATTGTAATAGTTGCCCTTGGAATACCGGCATTGTTTCTTCCTTCCTTTAACAGAGTTTATAGGTTTTTTGAAAATCCGATAGCTTTTGAAGAAAATTTCTTTAATGTAATTGCTTCTGGTTTTTACAGTTTGGGTTGGTATTTAAAGTTACTCTCGTTCCCTTACCCTTTAAGATATTATTACGGCTATAATATGTTGCCGGTGGTAAGTTTTACAAATATCTGGGCCATCCTTTCATTTTTGGTTTATACAGGAATGCTTGTTTATGCAGTCTTAAATTTAAAAAAGAAGACTTTTCTTTCTTTTGTATTTCTCTATTTTCTGATTAATATTTCAATGTATTCAAATATTGTGGCTCCGGTTCCCGGAATTGTTGGCGATAGATTTATGTTTTTTCCATCGCTTGCATTTTCAATGGTCTTGGTATGGCTTATTTTTAAAATATTGGGGATTGATGTTAAAGGGAGAAGCATAAAACCTTTAAAGCATATTATATTATTTATGCTTGTTGTTTTGTTGGTTGCCCCATACTCTTATTATGTACATGTTAGAAATACAAACTGGCGCAGCGAATACAAACTCTATAATTCTGATATGAATTACCTGTGGAATTCGGCTAAAGCAAATCAAATGTTTGCACAGTCGCAACTTGAACTGGTAAATGTAAATTTGGCAAAAAGTGTAAATATTTACCAATATACTTTGGGAATGATAGAAGTGGCTGAAAAACATTTTTATAGGGCTGTTGAAATTGACTCTAATATGTTTACGTCATGGCAAGCACTTGGTAATATTTATTCGCGTATTCATGGTAATCAGGCTAAATTGAGGGTGCAGAGTTATGAAAACAGAAATGAAATTGAAAAAGCAAAAGAAGAGCATGATAACGCTATTAAGTACTTTGCGATGGCTCATGAGTATTACCGCAAGGCATTGAGTGTAAAACCAAATTTTGACGAAGCAATATTTAATATTGGCAATACTTATGAGTTGCAGGGCATAATGGATTCGGCAGTAATTTATTACAGAAAAGGAATTGCCATACAAGGCGAAAGGGTAAACACATTGTCGAAACTGGCAAATGCACTTTTCTTAAATCAGCAATTTGAAGAAGCACTGGCAACCAACAAAAAGATAATTGTGATTAAGCCCGAATCAAGCATTCCTTATGTAAATATGGGCAATTATTATATGAGGTTTGGCGATACACTGACGGCCATAAATTATTATGAAACTGCCGTTGTGAAAAATGCACAACCGGAAGTTGCAAAATTCCTTTCTGCTTATTTTGTTGAACAGAAGAATACTGCTAAGGCTCAGTATTATAATAATAAGGCATACGAAGCAATTAAAAAGAGAGGGAACTAATATGTTGGCAGAAATTAGAGATATTGGACTTTACTTTCCCGAAAATGTTTATTCAAATAATGATTTGCAAGAGGATTTCCCAAACCTAAAAGTAAAAGAACTTACTAGGCTTACAGGTGTATTTTCAAGGCATATTTGCGAAAATAATGAGACTTCTGTCGACATGGGAGTTAATGCTGCCAAACAATTGTTTTTACAAGGAAAAATCGAAAAACAATATATTGATTATTTAATTTTTTGTTCTGCCGGTGGCGATTTTATAACACCAGCATCTTCCTGCATTGTCCACGAAAAACTTGGCCTTAAGCCTGAATGCGGTACTGTTGATATTAATCAGGGATGTACAGGGTTTATTCATGGTTTGAATTTGGCAAATGCATTGATTGCTGCCGGAGGACTTGAAAATGTTTTACTTATCACTTCTGAAGCCATAAGCAAAACCATCCATCTAAAAGATAAAGGGAATAGGGCAATTTTTGGTGATGCCGCCGCTGCTACATTAATTTGCAGAGCAGATGAAAAAACCAATTATGGAAAGTTTATTTTTGGTACCGATGGCAGCAAATACGACCAAATTATAATTAAGCACGGAAGGGAAAGATTTCCATTGCCCGAATTGGCTGAGGAAGATTTTATTGATGATTTTGGAACAACTCGCAACCATTCGAAAATTTATATGAATGGCTCAGAAGTATTTAACTTTTCAATTGGAAAAGCACCGGAACTTATTGACTCGTTACTTGCAAATGCCAATCTACAAAAGGATGAAATTGACTTTTTCGTTTTTCATCAGTCGAACCGTATTTTGTTGGAAACTCTGGGAAAGAAACTAATAATACCTGAAGAAAAAATCATCTTCGAACTCGAAACAAATGGAAATACGGTTTCTTCGAGCATACCCATTGCATTAAAAAAGGCGGAAGAAAAAGGCCTTATTAAAAAAGGACAGAAATTACTGATTGCCGCATTTGGTGTAGGTTTTTCGTGGGGTGGAGCAATAATTGAATATTGATTATTTTTTTGATTTAATTTTCTAAAGTTATTTTTTGGCACAGTCGTTGCAAGTTTTGAATTATCCAAAAAACAATAAACCATGAAAAAATCTGTATTCTCAATCTCTTTCAGTCGCCGTAGTTTAGCGAAGGAGACAATCTTAACCTCAATCTCAACCTTAATCTCAACCTCAACCT
>JAOZNY010000074.1:4712-12857 GCA_029933565.1 Bacteroidales bacterium | reverse complement strand
TGATGATGAGCCAGGTGTAATTTATACTTCAATTTATGTTGACTCACGCATTACAAAATGGGATTATATCAATTTGAAAGTTCTGGATCATGTTTCTTCACATTATAATGTTGGTCACCTGGTTTCTGCCCACGGCGATGCTGTTGACCCAAGGGGTAAATACCTGATTTCATTGAATAAACTGTCAATTGACAGATTTAACCCTGTAGGACCTCTTCACCCACAAAACCACCAGTTAATTGATATTGATGGTGAAAAGATGAAGATTCTTTATGACCTTCCAATTCCAATGGGCGAACCTCATTATACAATTATAATGGATCTTACCGAATTTGATTCTTTTGATAAATATGAAGTTGGCACAAATATCTACACCAACAACAAATCAAAGTATTATACTGCATTGGGCAAAGAATCCATCAAAACCAAGGGTAATAAAGTTACTGTATTTGGTACTATTAAGGATGGTAAAGTTACTCCAACCGACATCAGTGTTAAACAAGGTAGCGATGTGTTGATTCATTTAACAAACCATGGTCAGTCAAAAACCGACCATTACGTTTATGAAATTTCTGCATACGACCAAATGTACCGATGGCGTCCGGGTGAAACTGCAACACTTGAATTCAATGCTGAAAAAGCAGGAATGTACCCGTTGTTGCTCGACAATTACCATAGCCCTGAAGGAAGACAACTTCAAGGATACCTAACCGTTAATTTTGATGATGCTGCAAATAGCAAAAAACTTCTTGCTTATTCAGCACGGGTTCAGGCCGATATGCAGATGCAGGCATTTAAGCCTTCTGCTATTGAAATGAAAAACCTTCTTGATGGTGAAATGGAATATCTAAATTATGGATGTAATGCTTGTCATAGATTTGGTGAAGAATTCAACGGGCCTGACCTCTTGATGGTTGACAAACGCCGTACAGAAGAATGGCTAACAACTTGGATTACAAATCCTGAACATCATATGAAAGATGCTGACATAGAGGCAATGCGCCAAAAGTATAAATTGGCTATGCCTGACCAAAACGTATCAGATGAGGATGTTAAAAAAATCATTACTTATCTAAAACTAAGAACTCAACAATACATGAGTGAAAATTAGATGATAAAATATTTTTAATAATATTTACAAAAGGGATGGAAACAAGTTTTCCATCTCTTTTGTTTTGTACTTTTGTAAACATAAATTTATAAATTAATAATTAAATAAATAAACAAATGAAAAAACTTATTACAATTGTATTAGCATTGGGATTCTTTGGGCTTTTCCTTGCCAGTTGTGGCAATTCAGGCCCAAAAAAAATGACTGCAAATATTGAAAACGGAAATGCTGTTTATGATAAAGCGTGTATTGCATGTCACTGGAAAGGCGTTGCAGGAGCTGCTGCATTAACCGACAAAGCAAGATGGGAAGCAAATGCCGCTAAAGGTATGGACACTTTACATGTGCATTCTATTACCGGTTTTCAAGGTGAATTTGGTGTGATGCCAGAGAGAGGAACTTGCACCACTTGCTCAGATCAAGATATGTATGATGCTATCTCCTATATGCTTAAAGAGGCAGGAGTTACGGCCAAATAAATATAAATCACAGATTACAATCACCAAATATCAAATAAATCACAATATTTAAAAAAACCAATATCCAAAGAATTTTGGTTATTCAGAAATTGAATATTGATTATTGTTTGTTATTTATCTTTTTGTAATTTGTAACTTTAAGTTTTGTTAAACACCAATATTTGATGTTTAATTTTGAGTTTAGAATTAATTGATTAAAAACACAAAATCATGAAATTTAAATCTTATTACATTTTCTCAATTCTTGGTATTATTCTTATTGGCGCAACCTATTTTGCTCCTATCTGGGGTGTTGCACTTCAAAGTATCCAATACCCTAAGTCGATGTATCCTGAAGGAATTAGAATTGACTTTAAATATAATGGTGTTTACAATGGTTGCGAAGGCATTAAAGAACGTGAAGAATTGGCAACTGGTGCAGGTGCCGACTGCCTGATGGAAATGAATGCCATTAACCATTTTATTGGCATGTACCATATTGTTCAGGGATTGAATATGGATAATACCGGCGATGTACCAATTTACTATGTTTACGATACTGAAAAAGATAAAGAAGGTAATGATGTTTATGATGCTGCAACAGGGAAAATGATAAAGATAGATGTTACACCAAAAGCTTTAAAGTTTTTGGACTTTGTAATGACAAATTCACCTTATATATTTGTGATATTTGCATTGCTTGCATTTTACTTTATGCTAACACCTAAGAAGTTAAATTCATTTTCTGCATTTTTACCTGCATTGGTACCTTTTTATTTTCTATTATTTTACATAGGATATTTATATTGGTACGGACATAATTTATCAATGCACGGAGGTGGTGCTTTTGCAGGTATTAAGCCATTTATGCCTACTGTATTTGGCGAAGGTAAAGTAGCACAATTTACTACCGAATCGTATCCTTACTATGGCTTCTTCCTTGCAATGGGTGCTTTTGCCTCATTGATATTTGCATGGCTTCTTAAGCGTGTAGACATTAAAAAGTCGAAGGCATAAACGTTAGGTTTTTTTTAAGTATTCATTATTAGATCATACCAATATGAAATTAAAAATTGGTTTTGTTTTGCTGATTCTTGTTGTATTTTTTAGCAATGGTCTCAAAAGTCAGGAAAGGTCGTATGGAACATTGAACCCCATTGATGGCTATGATGATGACAGCAAACCTATAAAGTTGCAGACTCTAATTAATATGGCCCAGGAAGGAGACACAATTCTCCTTAAACCTGGGTTTTATACTGGGCCCATTTACATTAGAACACGTGGCCTTGTCATTGATGGAAAATCACAAGTAACTGTTACAGGTCTTGGTATTGAATCGGTATTTCATATTGAAACTGATAGTATTACGATAAAGAACCTCATAATCACAAACTCAGGTGGATCTCACGATAAAATTGATTGCGGAGTTAAAATTCTAGGTGACTATAATATTATTGAGAATTGTAGAATTGAAGAATGTTTATTTGGAATAGATATTTTTCAATCAAATTATAATAAAGTTCTTCATTGTGAAATTTCTTCGCTGATGAGAAGATCGAAAGCATTAAAAGGCGATGCAATAAGACTATGGTACTCAACTAATAACTTGATAAAACACAATTATTGGCATCACGTCAGGGACATGGTTGTTTGGTATTCTTCAGAAAATACTTTTGATGGGAACATGGGAATTGGTAATAGATACAGCATTCATTTTATGTATGCGCACAATAACAAAATACAATACAATGAATTCTACGAAAATTCAGTAGGTGTTTTTTTAATGTACAGCGAAGAAACCATAATGACACATAATTTAATTATGAGGTCAACAGGAGAAAGTGGAATGTGCTTGGGCATGAAGGAAACTTCTTCAAACCAAATACTTCACAATAGGTTTATATATTCCTCAGAGGGCATTCACATCGATGTTTCGCCTTTCGTTCCTGAAAAGCAAAATACCATTGCCCATAATGAAATTGCATTTTGCGGCTATGGAATATTCTTTCACACTAATCAGCAGGGAAATCTGTTTAAAGAAAATTATTTTCACAACAACCTAACGCAAGTTTTCCCTGAAGGAAAAACTGCAAACCTCAATAAATGGGACAATAACTACTTTGATGATTATCAGGGCTTTGATAAGGATGGTGATAATATTGGTGATACTCCTTACACTTTATATTCCTACGTAGAGCACCTTTGGACCTTTAATAGAAATATAAAATTCTTTTATGGCTCACCATTGCTGCTAATTTTGGATTTTCTTGAAAGGCTGGCTCCATTTTCCGAGCCTAAATTAGTACTCAGAGATAAAACACCAATGTATATTTGGGAAGATCAACATTCAAACAAACCTTTGTTTTGACACATATGGGATAAGTTGTATATTTGCACTCAATGAAAAAGATTTTAATAAATAGTGTTTTATTACTAATATTTTTAGGACTGCTTTTGGTTCCTAACTATCCTTACCTACACTATTATATAGTAAAGTCTAAGACTACCATTAGCAATGCTGATGTAAATATTGAATGCAGCAAAACACTTATTGGAGATATTGCTTATCTTAATGCAATACTTCATCGTTCAGGCGACAGCAATGGAGAAAATGAAAAGAAAGCCCCACCACCACCTGAAACAAACAACAATTTTAATCATTTAGTATTTATTAATTCAAATACTAATGACTTGATTAAACCACATAAAATTAATTGTGGTTATTCAATATTTAATACACCTGAATTACCCAAAATTTATTTTACCCCTATTACACCACCACCCAATTACCTTTCTTAATTCTTTTAGTGTTTATCATTAAAAGCACTCAGTATTTCAATTAATTATTACAATATCATTATTGGTTTAATGAAATAGATTTAGAAAATATTGTAATAATAAAAACAGACTTGCTGGGGCTAAGATTTAGAAGTCAACATCTAATATGTAAGCATTGAATACTAATGTTATATCTGCTTTTATCTTTTTATTGGTTTAAAGGAAAAAGTGGGTTTACTTTAAGCATTGAAACAATCTAATAATTGATTCAATGCTTACATGCTGGATGTTGGAATAAGTAAATACAGACAATTATTACAATTACTAAAGTAAAAAAATGAGAAAGATCATTACAACAAAATATTTGGTGCTAATTATGGCATTGCTATTTGTAAATAATATACAAGCACAAACAACAGACACAATTACCATGGACGAGATTTTGGTAACGGCAAAATCAAGTAAACACATTATCAAATCAAACATAAATGGTAAAGTATTACAAATTGAAAACCCCCACGATGGCGGTGCAATGTTTAAAAACCAGGTAGGGTTTAGTATTGAAAAGCGTGGTAACTATGGTATGGAACCTGTTTTGCGAGGTTTTAAATATAGCCAGTTAAATGTTCAGTTTGATGGTGGAGTTCATAGTGCCAATGCCTGCCCAAACAGAATGGATCCGGCAATATCTCAAATGTCACCAGAAGAAGTAGAAAAAATTGAAGTTATCAAAGGCCCCTACGTTGTTCGCTTTGGGCCAGTATTTGGTGGAATTGTAAATATTGTTAGTAAAAGGCCCAGCAGAGAAAATGGCAAATTAGTATCAGGCAGTATTGATGCCGGCTACCAATCAAATGGAGGCAATTACTATGGAAATCTGTTTACTCAAATTGTTAGCAAAAAGTTTGATTTCTCATTAAATGCAGGTTACAAAGACTTTGGCAACTATGAAAGCGGTGATGGTGAAGAAATTCCTTCTTCATTTACAAGATGGGGATACACATTAAAAGGAGGAGCCAATATAAAAGACAATCAAAGATTACAAATCACATTCCGTCAAAGCCAGGCCAAGGATGTACTTTATGCAGGCTTGCCAATGGATGGCGATTTCGACAAAAGTTCAATAGTCTCTTTAGATTATGGTGCAACAAATATTTCAAAAACCATTGCTCATATTAAAGTTAAGGCTTATGGTTCTTTTGTTACACATGAAATGTCGACAAAAAGAAGGCCTTCGTGGAAACTTACAGAAGCAGTATCGCCAGTAGAAACACAGGTTTTTGGTGGAAGAACAGAATTTGGTTTGAACACTGGAAGTAAAAATATAATTTATGCAGGTGTCGATTACAAACAAATTGCTAAGCAAGGGCAAAGAAATCGTCTTGTAAAAATAAACGGTTGCACTGGAGACACTCTTCCACAACCTAAAGAATTTGCAGATAAGATTTGGCAGGATACTAAGAAAGATGATATTGGTTTCTTCTTTGAAAACAAATACCAAATAAATGGCTCATTAGTGTGGCTGGCAGCTATTAGAGCAGATTACGTTTCCTATGCGATAAACGATCCTGCTGAAGATTTTAAGGAATATTACGGTGGAGAAATACAACCCGACTCAAGAATAGCTCCGATAATAACAACAAACTTAACATGGTATCTTGATAATGATTTAAATATTCAGTGGGCTGCTGCTATGGCAACTCGTACTCCTGATATTTCTGAATTATTTGTTAACCATTTTGGAATAGGAATGGATGCCTACGAATATCTTGGCAACCCCAATTTAAAATCAGAAACTAATTACCAAACGGATATTAAAGTTGAAAAACACTGGAAAAATATTACAGTTTTTGGCGATATCTTCTATTCATACCTAAACAACTACATTACCGCTAAACTTGACACCACAATTGCTAAGAAGTTTATGCCATGCATGCCTCCAAAAGGTACTAAGGTTTTTACAAATGTAGAAAAAGCATTTATGACAGGTTTTGAGGCAGGAATTGATATTAATTTCCTTAAAAACTTCACTTACTCACTTGGAGCAGCATACACTTATGCACAAAACACAACATGGGATGAACCATTGTCAGAAATACCACCATTTACAATCAATACTTACCTAGCATATAAAACTAATAAAATTGACACTCGGCTGCATGCCAGAATTGTATCAGAGCAAAATAGGGTATCCCCAAGTTTTAACGAATCTACTACCCCTGGATTTACAGTAATGGATTACTATTTAGTCTATAGTCCATGGAAATTTTTAGATGTAAATTTTGCCATAACTAATATCTTCGATGCTAATTATGTCGAACATTTAAGTAGGGCATATAAAAATCAAGGGCCAAATACCGGAAGCCTTTATTTTGAGCCAGGCAGAAGTTTTAATATTGGAGCAAGGTTCAAGTTTTAGATAAAATATTGTTTCAAGAATTTAGAATTTAATCTATATATGCATACAAATTATATATATCTTCACCCACTAGTTTAAGACATTAAACACTTAAAGTATTTTCTTATGGCAAAGAAAGAAATTGGAAGAAGGGAATTTATAATCTCAGGTAGTATTGCTGCCGGAGTGCTTGCTGCTGTGGGTGTTGGAACTAAGTTTCTCGACATCTCCGATAGTGGCGAACAGAGGCGTCAGGATTTCCTACGACCCCCAGGAGCAATCGACGAAGTAGAATTTATGTACGGATGTATTAAGTGTGGACTTTGTGTTCAGATTTGTCCGGTTCAGGCTATTAAATTAGCAGGAGCCCACGAAGGACTTTCCTATGGCACCCCCTACATTGATGTTAGGAATCAGCCCTGCGATTTTTCATGCGATGCATTGCAATGTGTTGAAACATGCCCTACCGCTGTTTTAAATTTTGAACAATTTAAAGATGCTGGATTAAGAGCAGTTGAGAAAGCAACTGAAGGGCAAGATCTTACTACAACAACTGTAAACCCTTTTGAGGTACAAAAAGTTGCCATGAAGGAAGCTGTACTAATGGGAACTGCAGTAATAAACAGGGATACTTGTTTGGCACACCAACGAAAAGGATTTAAAGGAATTTCACGAGGAACTGATTTTGAGGGAGTTTACAGAGCACCGGATAGTAAGTTTGCGTATGCTACTCCTCTAAAAGATAAAGAATTCGATAGGGAAATATGCAATTTATGTGTCACCGAATGCCCTATAGGTGAAAGTGCCATTGAATTTGTGGCAGGTAGAGGAAGCGGGAAAATGCACCCCAGAGTTCTTGAGGGATGTACCGGTTGTGGTGTTTGCGTTATGGTTTGCCCTACCGAAAGACCAAGTATTGTTGTTGAACCAATTAAATCGTAAGCCATGGCATTTGATATTATTAGAAGCGGAAAACACAAACCTGCATTAAAGCCTAAACCAATGGCGGAAATGCCGCATACCGAATTGGGAATTGACTACAAAGTATGGTGCGACTCACACAAAGGCACTCACAAATGGCGAAATATACGCTGGTCAGTTTTAATATTTATGAATCTGCTTTTTGTGGTTTCATTTATACTGGATCTGTCAATACTTGAAGGTTCTTTAAGCGGTTCCAGGCTAATAGGATTCTATCTGATGGATCCATTTAATGCTCTTCAGGAACTTGCCATAACATCAACAACAGGATATATTGTTCATCTTACAATGAACTTTTGGATTGGTCTTTTTACCATCCTCATTTTCTGGTTCTTACTCGGTGGAAGATCATATTGTTCATGGATGTGTCCTTATCATTTCCTTGCCGAACTGGCAGAAAAACTTCACAACTATCTTGT
>JAOZNY010000074.1:1968-4612 GCA_029933565.1 Bacteroidales bacterium | reverse complement strand
ATGATAAAAATAAATAATCTCTCTAAGACTTTCAAAAAACAGGAAGTTATAAAAAACCTCACCATCAATTTCAAAGAAGGTGAAAAGATTGCGTTAATTGGTCAAAATGGTGCGGGAAAAACCACTTTGATAAGATGTATTTTAGGACAATATAATTTTGAAGGCAACCTTGAAGTTCTGGATTTTAGCCCCAGAAAAGACAGAAGAAATATCCTTCAGGAAGTAGGTTTTGTACCACAAACACCTCCCCCACTTAAAATGACCGTTGAGGAATTACTGAACTTCTTTACCAAATTAACTAATACTCCCAAAGAAGAGTTTATCAATCTATCACATTCAATGGGTTTGGCAATTGAAGAAAACCTCAAAAAACCATTTTTTAAACTCTCAGGAGGGATGAAACAAAAACTGCTCATTGCATTTGCACTTGGAAGAAAACCAAAAATACTTCTTCTCGACGAGCCATCAGCAAACCTCGATCCGCAGGCAAGAGAAATATTATTCGAGCATCTTAAAAATTTTAGAAAAGATAGTTTGATGATTTTGAGTAGTCATAGAATGAATGAAATAAAAACACTTGTAAACAGAGTTGTCGAAATGGATCTTGGGAATATTGTTGTTGATAAAACAGTAATTCCTGAAAAAGAAAATATCAATTAAAAATTACTCATCCTGGGCAGTTAAGTTTAGGTTGGGAATAAAAACAAAAAAAATAACATGGCAAAGAATATCGACACACTAGGGGATAATTAACATTTTCTTTGCGTCTTTGCGGCTTTGCGAGAAATTTTAAAAAAAATGAAAAAACTAATAGCAATATCTGTAATCTTATTTTCCATTATTTCATGTAACTATGAAGTTGACCAAAGTCCACACGAGATTAATTGGGATCGTGATATTTGTGTAAACTGCCTCATGGGAATGGCCGATCAAAAATACTCAGTGCAATCAATTAATATGCATGGGGAAGTTTTATGGTACGACGACCTTGGGTGCCTGATAGAATATATGGGCAGTCCCGACTGGGAGAAATACGAAGGTGAAAATGCCATTTCATGGATAGGCGACTGCGAAACAGGCGAATGGCTAGATGTTAAAAAAGCATGGTACCGCTATGGCGACCGAACTCCTATGGGTTATGGCTATGGCGCACTTAAAAACAAAGCCGATTCAACTTTCAGTTTTGAAGAAACCGTTCAAAGAATTCATGACGGAATTACAATGCGCGATTCTTTTATCAAAGAAAAGAAAATGGATATGCATATGCATAAGAAATAGTTTGAAGTTGAAAGTTATAAGTTAATAGTTATAAGTTGAAAGAAAGAACAATTAACAAATAACAAGTAACTAATAACAGTTAACAAATAACCATTAACAAATAACAATTAACGAGTAACGAAAATATGAACAGTGGATTTAAACAAATAATGATTCTTGACATAAGGCAGAACCTACGCTCAAAATGGTTTTGGGTTTACAGTCTTATGTTTGGTGGCTTTGTAGCAGTAATGTTCGCCATGGGAATTACCGAATCGCAAATTATTGGTTTTGTTGGTTTAAGCCGATTAATGGTAACATTCATGCAGGTAAGCATGGTAATACTACCTATTTACGTTTTAATTTCAACAGTTCGCTCTGTTGTTGGCGACAGAGAATCCAACGTAATGGAATACATACTTTCGTTGCCTGTGTCATTCAGCGCCTACTTTTGGGGTAAATTTATAAGCAAATTTATTGCCATATTCGTACCTGTGTTCATTGCACTTTTAGGAGCAGCAATATGGGGAACAATAACAAATATTGACGTCCCATGGGATTTATTTGCTCTTTACAGTGCACTGCTGGCTTCAATGATATTTTGTTTTCTGGGTATCAGCATGTTTATTTCGTCCTACGCTCATTCGCAAGATTTAGCAGTTAGTTCCGCATTTATTATATGGTTGCTTTTAGTTGCGTTTCTCGATTTAATATTAATGGGCGTAATGCTAAAATTTAGGGTTAACCCCGAAATGGTTATTGGGCTTGGTATGCTAAATCCTCTACAAGTTTTTCGTACTGCCGTATTAGTTCTGTTCGATCCTAAACTAACGGTTATGGGTGCAGCATCTTACTATATTCTTGATACTGTAAGTAGATGGACTTTTATTATTTTTGCTGTTTCGTATCCAATAATTTTAGGTTTTGTTTTTGGTATTATTGGTAACAGACATTTTAATAAAAGCGATATTATTTAGAATATGAATAGGCGATTCTCAACACTTCCACTCTTAATTCATTTATTTTCAGGATTGATTTTATTTAACTCCTGTACTGATCTAATGAACCAAAATCACCAATCCGATTTATTTGAAGTTGTACCTGATACAACAAATATGTATAAGTTGGCAAATTTCACCAGCAAATCCATTAGAAAAGAGGTTGTAAACGAAGAAACTTTTCTTGAAAATGGCAAAAAACGTTTAAAAGGAATTCCATCAGTTCCACAAAACAACGATGATTTCAGGTTTGCCAATTTAGATGAAGTATACTGGAATGGTGTTAACGCTAAGAACTCAGATTTTAGAGGCTCTAGTTTCCGTTCAGTCAGAGCAAAAAAAACTAATCTGTCAAACTGCGATTTTAGGTTTGCCGATATGCGATGGTC
>JAOZNY010000074.1:0-1868 GCA_029933565.1 Bacteroidales bacterium | reverse complement strand
TTTATAATTACAGTTTTTGCCGGTGCTAAACTCGATTCTACCGACCTTAGTTATTCAGACTTTACGGGTGCCGGCCTTGAAGAGGTCAGTTTTATAAACTCGCGCTTATGGAACGCTGACTTCAGGGGTGCCCATTTGCAAGAAGCAGATTTTACAGGTGCAGATATTAAAGACTGTAATTTTTATGCCGTTGAGTTTATGAATACAAATTTTAAGGATGCCATTAATATACCACCTGAAATTCAGGAACTTATTGTAGATGATAAAATTACCGGCGTTTGTAGCGTTGGTGCTAACGATGACTAGATAAATGAGGTTTTTATTCTTCATACTTGCATTTTCATTTCTGCAGTTTAGCGCAAATCTGGCTGAAGCCGAAGAAATTTATTCTGACACAACTAGTTATACTATCGACACCGACTCAAGCAAAGTTGAATGGGCATGCGACTTGCACCATGGTTATCTTTTGCTCGAAGAAGGGAAACTACTTTTAGTTGATGGGGAAATAGTACTTGGAGATTTTAGAATTTGTATGGAAAGTATAATCGACATCGACATCGACTACGAACTAATGCGCATAACACTGGAGAACACTCTTAAATCAATTGAATTTTTTAATACTGAAAAATACCATTATTCGAGTTTTAATATTGATTTTGTAGAAAACAAAAACAATTTAATTTACGGCGATCTAACATTCCTAGGTGTAACTAAATGCATCAGTTTCAACTACAACACTACATTACAAAACGACTCTATTTTTGTTACAACTGAAGAAATAATAATCGACAGAACCGACTGGGGTAGCACCTCAATGTCGAAAGACGATGCCAAAAGCGATAAGAGTTTTATTGTACCCAACGATGTAAAAATTAAAGTAATTTTGGTGGGAATTAAATCCCGCTTAAATTAATATGGTCAACTTAAAAAAGTTGTTTTCTTCCTATTATAAATTTTTTCAAGCCCTAAGCCTTGATGTGGTAATAGGAGTTCTAGCAGTTTCATTATTCGCTTCAAATCTTTTGGAAGTAGAGGCAAAACCTGAATGGATAATTATACTGGCCTTTGCAACATGGTCATTCTACACCATCGACCATCTAATCGATGGAATTAAGTCAAAAGGAAAATCTACAATTTTCAGGCATCAGTTTCACTTTAACAACAAAACTCTTCTAGCAACATTAGTAATTATTTTTGGAGTAACTTCCTTATTATTAAGCCTTCTGTTCCTAAATTTCCAAATAATCCAGGTTGGCTTACTAATGGGACTTTTAGTTTTAGTCTATTTTACAGTTTTAAAATTATTTGGTAATAAAAAATCATTCTTCCTGCAAAAGGAAATTATTATTGCCTTCGTTTACGTTGCAGGTATTTGGCTTGCACCACTGGTTTGGCTTCATGAAATTCCCGAAACATTTACAATAATAGTAATTTCTGTTTTGTTTTTTTTGGCATGGGCCGAAGGAGTAATGGCCTCGTGGTTCGACTACGAAAATGATTTAACAGAAGGCCATAGCAGTTTTACTGTTCTTTTTGGCAAACAAAACACCAGAATATTTTTGATAGTATTGCATATTCTAATTTTCATAATAATTAAACTCTCGGTATTTTTTGTTTCATCAAACCTCCAGTTCGCAGCCATGATTATTCTGGCATTGATGAATCTTTCGCTGCTACTAATAATACTTTATCCCTCTACTTTCTCAAAAAATGAAAGGTATCGAATTGTTGGTGAAATGGTTTTTTGGCTACCTTTTCTTATTTTGTTAGCAGACTTATTTTAGTCTTGCCCAAAAGATACAAGAAGAATAACAGTTTTTAAAATAACTTACTAGTGATTTTTCTACTATACTAGAAATATTACTAGA
>JAOZNY010000073.1:10908-12899 GCA_029933565.1 Bacteroidales bacterium | reverse complement strand
TAAAAGTGTAAAGCCATTTTCATCCATAAGTATTCTCCAATCTTCATCAGCAAGTACAAAATCACCACCTTCCGGTGTTGCGATTGTTGAATATCTACTATCTCTAAAATCAGGTTCAAAACCAAAGACCAGGGAAAACAGGTTTTCCCTAGTTTTGTGGTTAAGCATTTTTCCGTTTGTTATTTGAATAGGTAAAACCATATCCCCAATAGTCAGAAAAGCATCTTTGCTTATAAGAAGTTCGTTAAGCCATTTTCGGGCTTCAAGGTTTTGCAACCAGCCACTGGAGAGTTTATATTCAGGGATATTCTCCACAAGAGAATAAGACCTTTTAAAAACGCCTTCTTTTAGTATTTGAAACTCTTCACGCTGAATATTATCAGAAATAGTAAGATCACCGGTACAACAAATAGTTTCATACATGCCCAGGGAATTCCTAAAAAATATGCTTCGTTTATTAAGGTATTCTTGATTGTCAACAGTAAAAACCCGAACTTCAGAAATTGCTACATCAGCAAGATCTGTAAGCCAAACTTCGTAAGAAAGGATTGTATCAGGATCTGAAGGAAACAATTCATCAAGGCCACAAGCAATTTCAAGAACTGAATAAGCCGGATCTGAAATTACTTTAACTTCAGTTGTCGTACTTGCTGAAGATGTAACTTTAGTTTTCCAAAGTTTAATATTGGCAGATTGAGTTTTAAGAAAATAAAGTCTTTCAGGAGCACCCGGAAAGGTTACTTTTGGATTTGGTGACCAGGTTAAAAACTTTTCCTCTCTTACATCATATCCCCAAAAGGAAAAGCCTTTTAGTTTTAGAAACTCCTTATCCAGTTGACTCAAGCCACCATTTAGAACATAAAGATCAGTAGAAAAAGTATTGTGCATTAATTTGACTGTATTATCCTCAAATTCGCCGTAGCGCACAAACATTTTGATACAAGCATCTTCAACTACTCTGGTAATAACAGAATTACTCGGATAGACAAAGGAAGATTTTAGTTTATATCTTAAATATTCCTGAAGGTCAGTTTCTGCCAGGTTACTTTCATTAATTGGACTAAGATCTTCACCAAGAGGCAAAGCGGAAAGCCCATCAGTGGCAAGTACAGGAGCGAAGTATATTTTATAATCGCTGGGCATTTCACTATCATAACCAGATATATTAGAATCGAGATCCAAATTAAGGATATCGAAACTTGAAAGTGAAATATTGAAAGTAGAGCCTGAATTATGTGCTGTAAGAGCAATTCCTCTATCGCCTAAATATTCATAGGCATAAATACCGTAATGTTTGCTTAGAAAGTAATTGCTTCTTAGGTCTGCTTCTACTTGTGAAAGGAATTCTTCATAAGTAAGACTTATATCCCAATAATTAAGTTCAAGTCCGGATTGATCAGGATTTGAGCGAAAATAGAATTTCAGAACCCTGTCTGCGAAGGTCAATTCAAAGAATTTATCTATAAAGGCCGTTTGATCATTAGGAAAGAAAATATTAATACTTGCACTACTAGCGTTCCAGTTACGGTTACTTTGAACGACAAACCTTAAGCCATCTTCAAGCAAAGTAACTGAAGGGGGTGCAGATATTAATTCTATGTTAGGAGATCCCATTTGACAATACGTTTATCGTTTTTTCATCTGCCTTATGGAATTTACCGTACCACCGGCAAAGTAAAAGGCCAGTATTGTAATCACGGGCCATCCGAGGGTTTCATTGTTTAATTTCATAAGTTCTGTGGTAGTGGTGATATACAGATCATAATTAAAAATACCACCAACTACCATCAGAACAGAAGCAAGCAGAAAAACAAACAAGTATGTTGAAACGACCATAAGGGCCAAAAGTCTTTGTGCCAGTTTAAAAGGCTCATAGGCAGATAAGAACTTCAAATGATAATCTGCTTTTTCTTCAGCAGAATAGATTGCTTTATCAATGCCTGAGATCCCTGCATTAATGACTTTAGTACTCCCGAATATTTTTGCTATTA
>JAOZNY010000073.1:0-10808 GCA_029933565.1 Bacteroidales bacterium | reverse complement strand
TTGATTTCCTTAACATCCTCTTTGATATTTTCAATATTTGTTTCCACAGAAGCAAGTCTTTCAGAGGTTTCCATTATTCAGAAAAGAAGTTTGTAAGGAATTTCCCCAAAACACCAATGCCCAGGGAAACATAGGCAACAATATCATTACCGGATGCTATTGAAGCAGAAGTAATACTAGTAGAGATTGCAAGTAATCCATCACCAAACTTTCGCAAGTTTCTTGGTGTTGGCTTCATATAAGAGCGTTGAGAGAATTTCATATCTGATTGTTTTTAAATTTCAATCAAATGTAAAGGGGCAGATCCTTATAAAAAAGGACAAGCATTTAACTGACTCTTTTTAGAAAATCATCATATTCTGTAAGTTTCTGTTTATGAATCCTCATATATTCTTCATTGGGATTCAAAACAGCAATTGAAGGCTGTTTAGATTGATTGATTAGTTCTTGCATCATTTCAATAAGAAGCGGATCAGTAAAGGTTTCAGTTTTAATTTCTCTGGTAGATTGAGGATAATAGCCATCAGCAAACTGAGGAGTACCACCTCTTGACAAATGTTTAATACCCTCGATAATTTCAGGGTAATTCAATGAGAGTTGTCTTGTTGTGGCTCCGTCAACAATCATTTCATCTTCCAGTTCACTAACTAGAGCCGGGCCTTTTTGAATACCAGTTTTTGGCTTACCTACATAATCTGCAAAATAAAGGTTGCCATCATCGGCACCGGTAACAGGAATTCTACCTTTAGCAAATTGCTGTGAGTTGATTATTCCTACTTGTGCCATTGTTTGGGCTGCAATAACTCCCTGCATCAATAAATTAAATGGCAAGGCTGCAGGATAAGGCAAAGTGTTGTTTCCCCAAAGATTCATAGAAGCCATTGCACCTTTAATAAGAGCCTGACCAGAGGAAACAACTTGATCACGTTTAGCGTATTTTACACGAATACGTTCTCTTTCTTTTTCATTATCTCCGGCTTGTTTAAGTTCCTTATTCATATTTGCCTCTTGAAACATAGAATATGCTTCAAGTGCACCAGAGGCAGCATCTAAATAAGCATAGGTTTTCCCTAGTTTTTTATTTAGATATTCCTGATTTAGTTTAAAAAGTTGTTCTTGATATTGCTTTTCAGTTATTAAGCCTTTTGCGAGCATATCATCCAAAGCGGCAAGTCTGCCTTCATAGCCGTTTTTATGTTCTTCAAGTTCAGCCCAGGCTAGATTACCTGCTCTAATAACTGCCGGATCTTCTTCAATGGGTTCTTCTTCCTCCATTTCAAAATCTTCAGCCATTGCATCATCAAAACGTTTTTTAGCCTCTGCTTCATAGCGTTCTTTATCCTGGCGATATATTTCCTGTGCTAGTTTCCAATCCTCAAATTCCTCAGCATTTAGTTTTATGAATTCTTCTAAAGTAGTTGCTTCAGAATTAGCCTTTCCCAATTCTTCCAATACTTTTAATTCTGCTTTTTTAGCATCGATAACACCTTGCGCTGTTGCAATTGCTTTGGTATCGGAAATATCGAGCAGATCTTTTGCTTCAGTAAGTTTACTAATTTCTTCCTTGAGATTTTTTATGGAAGTAAACTCTGAGGTATTGACTTTTAGAAGTCCATCTGCTTTTTTGATATAGGATTTCAGTTGTTCTTTATTGGAATTTATGACAATCTTTTCAAGGCTTTGATAATGGTCTGCTGCTTTTTGAATTTCCCATTGTTGAGTCATTATATCAACATATCTTGCATTCTTATCTTTAAGACTTTGCAATTTTTTAACTGCATCAAGATATTTCTTGAGAGCAAGTAATTTCTTTTCTTCAAAGCCTGAAATCATGGTTAATTGATTTTGTGCATCATTTTTAAAACTTTGAATTTGTTGTTCATTCATTTGATCTAAAACCCCTGCTCTTTCTTCAAGGGATTTAGTGTCTTTAATCAAATCATTTCCTCTTTCGAGTTCATCATTAAAAGCCTTTTGGCTTTCGGTGGCTTCATTGGTTTTTTCAACGAAATACAAGATACTTACTATTACAGAAGTAAGTATTGTAATTAAAAGACCAATGGGGTTGCCTTTAATGGCGAGATTGAAAAGTCTTACTGCTTTAGAGGAAAGGTTAATTGCAAATGTGTATAATTTCTGTGCAATAGTTGCGGCATTTATTGCTAAGGTATAGCCACCAATAACAATAGCATTTGCAATTATTAGACCTTTATATTCATTAAAAACCTTAGAGAGAGTGAGCATCCCTTTAATGAGGTAGGAAACCGAATTTGTGGAAAAGGTAAGAGCCGGTGCTAGTTTAGTACCAAGTTCAATGGAAACTTTATTAAGCCTGGTTCTGGCAGTTTCAAGTTTAGCAGAATTGGTAGAAGTATTTATTATTGCCTGTTCGACAGCAACATTAGAATCAGTTACAGCATCGCGATAACGAACATATTCTTTTCTATTTTCTATTAAAACCTGAATTGCATTAAGGTTACGGATGGTAAACATTTCTGTAAGAGTGGTAACAGAAAGGTTTGCATCAGCCAGGTTGTTAAGCGATTGTTCCATTCCAACAATAGCCGGATTAAATTCATCTGCTCCGGATCTTAACTTAGTAATTATATTTCTAAGGTTAATACCAGATTTAGAGGCTTTGGAGAATTTAGGTGCAAGGGTTTCAATTAAACCTATGGATTCTTCAATTGAAACATTTGCTCCATTTAAAGCAGTTCCGGAAGATTCTAATGCTTCAGCAATATAAAGAACATTACCTGCACCTTCTTTAGAGCCTGCTGCAATTGCATTAATAAATCTGGGGGCTTCCTTAGCCGGAGCATTAAACTGATTCATGGAAACAGCCAAAGAGTTTGTTGCTGGCACAAGTTCCATTCTAGCGGCTTCAGAAAGAATTATTGCCTGTTCTGTTACTTCGGCAAGGGCTTCTTTATTTTTAAGAAGTTCCGGTTTTTTAGATCCCATTTGAGTATAGGCATCAAGGATATCTTTTGCCGAAGTAGAAATACGAATTCCAGATTCAGTTACAGAAGCGGAAAGGTTCAATGCTCTTTTAGAGAGCCAATCAAGTTCTTCACCGACCAGACCAGTTAAGGCGCTTAGATTGGCAAGTGAAGCATGAAATTCATTTGAAGCATCTACGGCTTTTCTCATAGCCATTACCAGACCTATAAGAGAGGCAACGCCTGCAGTTATCATGGAAAAATACTTATTGAAACCATTGGCAAGCCTTGTTGTCAAAGACTGTGCTCCCATCATTTGGGTACGAACAACCTTCATTTCAGCATTAACCTTTTTAAGTTGCGTATTAAGTTTTTTCCATTGTTGAGAATTACGCTTAACCGATCCGTTGGTTAGTTCTTTATTCAGTTGGGCTTGTGCCTTGCGCAAGTCCTGAATGGAAGCACCGGAAAGGTTCTTTATTACATTACCCACATCAAACATTTGACGTTTGATCTGTCGGGTTTCTTTTTGTATTCCTGAGAGTTCTTTTTTAAGTTTATTATAGCCTTTAACATCTCCGGCTTTAAAGGCTGCTTTGAGTTCATTTTTGAGTTGTTTTGCTTTCCCTTGCAAAGCATCAAGTGTATCATCGGCTTGTTGTCCGTTTACATGAACATCTACTCTTGCTTTTTGAGTACTCATATGGATTTGTTTTGAAGTGTAAAGACTATATTCTTAGCAATCATATCACCGTATATTTTTGCTACGTCCCTGCGAAGAGCATAAACGGATCTATAAAAACCCTTATCGAACCAGGGCTTTGCCTGTCGGCTGGTTTCAACATCACCACCATTATCAAGACTTGTTTCTTTTCCTACTCCTTCATTGGAATAGAATCCGTATTTGTTAAAAGCAAATTCGATTTTAGCACCATCGCCACCTGAATGAATAATTACATGAGTAACGAATGAATTATAAAGTTCCCAGGTATCGTTTACATCTAGCAGAATTAGTTTTTCTTCCCAAATGTTGATCATCATAGAAGTCCATGCGTTCAGGTAATCATGCAGATCTTGTTTATTCCCACTTACTGGCATCGTAAACAAGGTTTATTTGATTATCAACTGTAACTATGAAATAGATGCCAATAATGCCATCGGCAAAGGATGAAGGAATTTCATAAAATGGAATTCTTTCAGTATTGATAAGAAGTAAAGGGTTTTCGGATTTATCCTTAATAAGTTTGGAAACAAAATCACGATAAATTCCCCTTAGTTCTTCTAGCATTGAGTTTTTTCTCTCCAGATCATTGCCGGCAAAGCCACAAAGAAAAACAGTAGTTGGTCTGCGTTCAAAGAATCCCCTTGCTTGTCCCTGGATGGTTGAGCCATCTTCAGCATTATCAACAGCGACAAAATAATTATGTCGTTTACGGTTTGCAATAATACCTTCAAGTTCAGAAATGCCGGATATTTGAGTAAAGAGGTATTTATCCTTTGTTACTTTATTAGAAAGGCAAAGGGTCTTAAAGTATGTAATTGGATCAAACATAATAATTAATTTGTTTTTTTAGTTCCTGATTTTGCTTTCTCATTGAGTTCATATAAAGCCGTCCAGGTGTCGGATTTATAAACGGAATCGCTTCTGGTAATATCCCCTTCGGTCAGTCCTCTAACAAAACCCATAATATGGGATTTGATATTAATAGGTTCTTTTTTCTTTGGATTACCAGAGACATCAAACAAATCAGGAAACTCATTTGATATATGCGCTCTAAAACCACTAAACCATAGAAACACAGTAAATTTGGAATGTACGGAAGCCAAAAAAAACCATTTACTTCTAGCATTAATCTTCTTTGCATTGAATTTCTGCAATGGCAGAGAATAGAGCGAAGCCACAAGCATATTCAGATACTTCATTTCATTGGTTTCTGAAAAGGCGATATAATAATTCTCAGCAGTAAGGAATTGTTCAAAGCATGTATTATAGAGGCGATAATTAACCGGAGAGGCAAACAGAATTCTTTTCAAAGGCCTTACTTCAGAGACTTCTCCCAATAGCCAATCGAGTTTATTGGTAATGCTTGTTAATAGGGAAATAGGCATTTCAAATATTTTCTGTCCTTTTATTTTAAGCAGAAAAATATCAGCAGTAGGTTTCCCTATGATCCTGGCATTACTTAGGCGAAAAAAGGCAAGAGTCAAAAACTGTGTTCTGAATTTAGAAAAGTCAGAATTAAACAGTTTAGCGACAAACAGCAATTGACTGTTTGAAAGATCGAGCCATTTTGAAGGAAGGCTTATGTTTAGTGTTTTCATTTAAAAACCTTTAAAAACAAAAAATGAATTCTCAATTGAATTTTCAAAGCCCACATTATCATTAACTTCCTTTTCTTCACTGGCAGAATAAGTAGGATAAGATTCAAGATCTTTGTCAATTATATTTCTGACATTAGAAAGCAGGCTATAACTTAGGTCAGTTCTATTGGTAACATGGCAAGCAAGAGCCTGTTTAATTGAAGGCAATACAAGTTTATCAGCATCCGAGAGAGTGTTATTATTTTGTTTAGCAATAAGTTCATCCAAATACGCTTTACTTATTGTTGGGGCAATAAAAAGCGAAGATTGACTTATCAAGACCGGTTTAAGAAACAGAAATTCAGATCTGTTTCCTTCAAATTTAACCAGGCGTTTCATTTCTCTGGAAGTAGAGATAAGGCAATCAGAAAGCAAAGAATAAGCCGGTGAAGATTTCCAATCATTATGAAACTCTGAATTATCTTCCAGATAATTCATAAGCCATTCAATTTCTGAATCAAGGCGTTTTTCATTATGCTTAATAAGCCTGTCAACCCTATTTTTACTGGCAGGGCTACGGTTCTTATCACTTATAACTCCAAAGCCGTTTTGTGTTTGGATAAGATCCATGAAAGGTATTCCAATGGAATAGGCTTTTAGGACTATTACATTAGTAGATAAGTGAATTAAAACTGGATCAGGTTCCCCACCTTCAGAAAGTGAGTTGTAGATAGTATTTCCAAGAATTGATTTATCAATCCATGTTTCAGCACTTTGAACATAAGATTCAAAGTCCAGGAATTCTACTTCCGCAGCAATGTTTGGAATGACTGCTTTTATTTGCTCTATTGTACTAACTATCATCACTAAGAGTATTTGAGGTTGTTACTTCTTTTGCATCTGTCCCCTGATCTAATGTTGTAAGCATTAGATGGGGAATATCGAATACAATATTTTCATCCCAATTATTAAAGCCTTTTATTATTTCAAAGGGAATAAGTGCAAGGTTTCTAAAGGGTGTTTCCAGTGATTGTTTCATTGTAAACAATTCCCTTTTATCAGTTCCGGAGAGGCTGGACTTAGACTTTCCCGGAACAGCACCAATAAGAGAAGGGTGAATTCCCATTGCGTAGCATTGCATATTTGAGGCCTCTTCAGAGTCTTGAATCCAATCGCCACCTTCCGCCTTAGGGTCAATTACATTAATGCGAATCATTCTGTTTTCTTTACCGTTTGGATCAATATAGTAACCAGAAAACCAGACTTTCCCTCTGTTTTCGATTCCTGAAAGGAATTCTTTCACATTATTAAACTCCAGGTTTTTTCTTTCCAGTTTCTTCTTAGGATCACTAATACTTTCATCAGAGAAAAGGTTCTCGAAATAATCTTTATGAAATTCAACATGATATTTAATACTCATACCATTGGCCATTTTTGCTTTTTTAGCCAATGGTATCATCGTTGCAATATCATACCAACCAGAGTTAAAGTGAGAGGCATAGTAAGGGAAAGGATAATATTTGTGTCCGGGAACCGGCAGGCGTGTAACGACTGCAAAAATACGTTCATCCGTAGGCTTAACGTTTTTTCCTGTTGCCGGATCAGGTTCTTTCCCAAGTTTTACCAATAGGTCAAAATATGGATCGTCCTGGTCAAGTACAGGATATGCCTGAATGTCTTTTTCATCAGGCGTATCATCCCAATTAGCAAAGAAAACATGATCTATTTTACCTGTTTTAGAATTGTTTTCTTCAAAGCGACAATGAAAGGCTTCTTTATGCTTTATTTTAACAATCTTCTTTGCATCCTTAGAAACAAACAGCAAAGAGATAGCAAAAGCAAAGTGTTTCATATCTGTAACATGTTCAAGCAAATATTTTGTCATATTGTTTCTGCGAAAGAATTCCTTTACTTCCTTATCAGAAACATCAGAGCCATCAGTCATAGATACTTTAAAACCACTACCAAAACCGGTAAGGATATTAAAAAGCATATTTGGCGACATAACATCACTCTTTCTAATTTTCTCCAGTAAAAGAGTTGGTAGGTCGTTGGATTCCCCCCAGGGGATATAACCTCTCATTCCCTTTTTTGCTTCCTGGGGTTTTACTTCTTCAGTATCGAAGATTTTAGCAGAATCAGTTTCAAGGATTGCTCCGATTTTAGAATTGATTTCAATTGTAGAATAATTGTTTAAAGACATACTTCTTGATTGTTAAATTGAAATATTGATGAAAGCCGAATCTTTCTGATTTCACTAGAGTTAAGAAACCTAATATTAACAGTATCATTTTTAAAAAAGGAAGAAGTGCAGACTACATTCTTTGCAATAACAATTTCCCCTGACCTTTTCCAAAACCTAATACTCATTGGTTTCCTTTTATTTATTTCCTTTCTAAGAATAGATATGTGGATCATCCATTAATTTTTAGGTAAATGTAGAATGTGATGAACCAATAAAAAAGGACAAAGCCGATCCGCTTGAGGCGGACCGGCTTTTATAAAAAGTGAAAAGAAGATTATTTATCTTCTTTAGGAGTATGAATGTGTTCAACTACTGTATGAGTGTTTCCGTATTTAGATGTTTCTTTTAGAGGAAGAATATCTATGATTAAGTATTTTTCTTCTTTAAAAACTGATTTTACAACTTTTAACAATAGTTTCCAGTTAAGGCTTACTTGAATTTTGTTTCCAATTTGTTTTCCGTTTCCGAGGTAATTTGTTTTTGAATTTTCCATGATAAATATTTTTTAAGTGTTTAATTAAATATGCTGCTTTAAGTGTAAACCTTAGATATAATGCAAGGGCTGTACAACAGTTTATATACCCTTGAAGAATAGTAAGTGGGAAGGCAAAAGGGGGTTTACAAATCTTTGCGGCAGATTTTAGTTGAATACTGATTAAAAAAATATTATGGGAAATTCTAAATCTCGAAACAGAAAACAGGAATAAAAAGAAGAGGAAGATCAGGAATCTACTTTATAGTATTATGCAAAAAATAACGTGAAGAATATGGGGCGTTTGGCATTTCAAAGCACCCAACTATCAAACCGCTATATGTTTTATTAAATGTACTCATGTTCAAATTTAGAACTAACCGCCAAATGCCGTATATTTTTTGTAGGGGGTTGGCTATTCTTTATTTATAAACTTCTCTATAATAAAGAACCCAAAAGAAAGGTAAAATATTCCTTCAAATGTTCTTTGATACACTTTTGAAATTGTTATTGGAAAATGTTCTGGTATCATAAGAGTCAAGAATGCCAAGCCTATACTTCCAAACATAATGAGATAAAGATATCTAAATAAAATTCTTTTTTTGGTGTTTTTATACCAATCTGAAAAATCTTCATTCTCTGGCTCCAAATTAACTAGTCTTTCAAATCCTTGTTTTGCTTCTCTCAAACGTTTTTTATTAAACAGAGAGACTGATTTATAAAAGATAAGGTCAATTTTAAAGTCTTTATCACTTTCTGAATATTTGATTACACTCTCAATATTTTCTAACTTTTCTGTTACCTCAATTACTTTTGAATACCTAGATTTTTCCATTAAGATCACAACATAATCAGTATATATGCATTCAATATCTGAAATATCTCCAATCTGGTGGGATAATAATGTGCGCGAATTACTTTCAAAGAATTCAATAATTTTATTTGAATCTTCATCAGGTAACTTGTCATACTCTACATCAATCTCTTGTATCGTTTTCATTCAATTTAATATGTTTATTGCTTATTTGGTTGGTTATAAACTTACCGCCAATGTCCGCGTAAGCCGACGTTTCAATGCGTGTTTACGCATTGTTCTGGAGAGTGCCTTTGGCGATCTCCTAACGTTCGGTTTACGCGGACATTCAAGAGAATGCATTTGGCATTCTCTTGAATGTTCGAGGCTATGATAATTAGCCGTATTTCATTAAATAATTTTCTTATTGTGACTTATGTTCAAATTTACAATTTCTGTTCATTACGAAGCCGAAACGAGGCTATTTATTTTAGCCCTTGTTGGCTGTAGTTTTTTTATATTTTCTAATTATTAGAGTAGTAGTTCCAATTAATGCAATAATTCCTGTAAAATAAACTAGTCTATTTGATTTATTTTGTCTTTCATTAATGTCTATGATAACTGAGTTCCCAATTTTGAGTTGATAAATAATATTTTCAGTTCCCCATCTATATAGTCGTTGATATGGTTTCCTATGATATAATTCTACTCTATTATTCTTTCTGATTTCATTGACGATGCTAGGAAATTTCGATTTCCATTCACTAGTTACCTTATAATCTTTCTTATTATCTAGTCTTAAATTTAAATGTGTGTACGTTGAATATTGCGAACTCGATTTTCCGTAAGAATAGTTTTCTACAGTCCCACTTATTCTTTTTAGATTTTCCTTTTCTAAATTTGAGTCAAGCAAAGAACCTATGGCTGCGTAGGCAAAAACTATTGTCATAATTGGTAATATCCGGTTATAAAATAATTTGGCGTCGTTCATTATTGATTCTCATATTTTTTATTTCAAATTACAGCCAACGTGTTGCAAATATGACCCGTAGCCGTTTGTTTGCAGGATTTTTG
The DNA here is from genome assembly GCA_029933565.1 of Bacteroidales bacterium. Taxonomy (GTDB): domain Bacteria; phylum Bacteroidota; class Bacteroidia; order Bacteroidales; family F082; genus BM524. The sequence continues at coordinate 981 of JAOZNY010000073.1, read as the reverse complement.
TTGATTACTTGTATGTTTATTTTACTTCTCATTTTTCTTAAAAAGTGCTAACCGGCTATGGGATATTATTTGCTGTTAGCGTTTCGTTATTTCTTTATGGTCCATAAAATCTATTCGGGTCTGGATATAATTCCCATGTTATCCAACCGTCATAATTATCATTCATTTTATTCCAATTTTCTTTTGATAAAGTATCGTGTTTTATTGTCACTAAAAGACTGTCTTTAATTTCCTTTTGTATGTTTAATCTTTGATTATGGAAAGTCAATTTATATGCGGAATAGTCCAATTGAACTGATTTTAAATAATCAAAATATTTTAATGAAGTTTTTAAATATTCAATTGAGTCTGCGTGAATTAGTTGTAAATCGAAATCAAGTAGGTTTTTTAAAACAGCATTTGTTTTTCCTTTGCTATTGTCAATATTTATTCCATTGTAGAAATTATCTATTTGAGTTAAAATCTGATAAGTCTGTGATAGGTTTCCTTCGTTTTTCCTTCTTTTCCAGAATTTTGGATAATAGTCATTTCCTATTGTTGTTGTGTCAGAATTAATAAATCCTTTAACTATTTCGTTAAGTGATTTGTTTTCCCATTGTGTGTCACAACACCATTCTGTATTTGATTTATTGTATTGTTCAGTCGAAACAAATTTTTCAAGTCCGATTGATTTTATTGAATTGAAAGCAATAATTAGGTTCTTTGGATTTCTTAACCAAGAATAATCTTGTTCTCCAACTGAATCATATGGAAATGGTCTTATTCCTCCGAATTTTAATTCAAAGGGTAATTCATAATAATAGTTTTTGTCTGTTGTATTTTGAAATGATTCAAAGAAGTCATAATGATATTCTTGAAAATTCCCAATGTATTCGGTGTTGTTATCAATCTTAATTCCATTACAAGAAATTAGTCCTGTGACAAGCAATAAACCAATGATTATATATGTTTTCTGTCTCTTCATTTTAATGAACGCTAACG
>JAOZNY010000072.1 GCA_029933565.1 Bacteroidales bacterium | reverse complement strand
AAATAAACTAAAATGAAATTATTCGCCTATTGCATCTTACAATAAATGTTAATTAATAAATAAGCCCTTTAATTTATTTGAATAATTTTGTAGTGTGAAACAGAAGTTTTTAAAATACATTTCAAACAATGGGCTATTCAGCAAGAATGATAGTATTCTTATTGCTGTTAGCGGTGGCCTCGACTCTGTTGTTTTATTGGATTTACTTTTTAAAACCAACTTTTCGATTAGCATAGCACATTGTAATTTCCAATTGAGGGGAAATGAATCGGATGAAGATGAAGAGTTCGTGAAAACCCTTGGCAAAAATTATAATTTAAAAACATTTGTAAAAACCTGCAATGCGGCTGAGTATGCAAAAACTAATAAACTTTCAATTCAGGAGTCGGCAAGAGAGTTGCGGTATAAGTGGTTCGAGAAGATTTTAACAGAAAATGGATTTAACAAACTTGCTGTTGCACACCACTTTGACGATAATCTTGAAACATTCTTTATCAATTTTTCACGTGGCTCAGGACTTGGTGGGTTAAAAGGAATTCCTGTTAAGAATGCCAGAATTGTCAGGCCATTGATGTTTGCCTCCCGAAATCAGATTGAGGAATATGCCATTGAAAATAATATTGACTTTAGAGAAGACTCATCAAACAAATCGAATAAATATTTGCGCAATAATTTAAGACATAAATTAATTCCAACATTAAAAAAGGTGCTTGCTAACTCTGATGCAGAAATGCAGAAAAGCATGGATCACCTTGCACAGGATCGAATGCTTTTTGAGCAAATGCTGGATGAAAAACGCAAAACTATTTTGGAAAAGCAAGGCCAACAAATTGCGATTGACAAAAATGGCTTACTCAAACTGAGACCATTGGGAGCATGGCTTTATTATCTTTTAAAACCTTTTGGTTTTGTTCGGGGACTGACTGATGAAATTACAAGCGCGATTGAGCAAAATAAATCGGGTAAACAGTTTTTTTCATCCACCCACCGACTTATTACCGATAGGGATAAACTATTTTTAAACTCCATTTCAGAAATACTAGATAATCAGGAATACGTAATCAAGCAAGGGGAAAAAGAAATTAAGCAACCCATAAAACTGACTTTTTCAATTGTGGAAAACAATGCTGATTTCAAAATTGAAAAGAAAAAAAACATTGCCCATTTTGACTTTGATAAACTTAGTTTCCCTTTAAGGCTACGAAGATGGAAAAAAGGCGATCGCTTCCATCCCTTTGGAATGAAGGGAAGCAAACTTTTAAGTGATTATTTTATCGATGAAAAACTAAATCTCCTTGAAAAGGAAAATACATGGCTATTGGTCTCAGGTGATAAGATTATTTGGGTTGTTGGAATGAGAACTTCTGATTTATTCAAACTTGAGGCTAGCAGTAAAAAAGTGCTGAATATTAACTTCAGGAAGGATTCTTAATTGTCGTCACACATTTTTATTACTCTTCATTTGCGAGTTTAATTGCTTTCGCAACTAATTTTGGATTTAGCCAAGTACCTTTTTTAATAAGTTCTGTCAATAAGTCTTTTATTGATATCATTAATCCATTTTCCTTTGATTTTAATAGGATACCAATTGTTCCTGTTAAATTATACCCAAGTTGTTTCGAGTATCTTCTCCCCATTATTTCGTCCATAATTACCAAATCGGCATTTATTTCTTTGGCAAGAATCAGTACTTCGGCTTCTCCATCATCTAAGTCAAGGAAATAAGCTCGTGAATCAGGATTTCTGATTTCTTGAATTTCAATCCAATCAATTTGAGTTAGATCTTTATAATATGGTTTTTCTTTACCGTTTTCAATTTCTAAATATACTGCTGTTGGAACAATTACTTTCTCGTATAATTCTTTAAGAAGGTTGAGTTTATCAACTTTAAGTAAAGCTATAATTGGGGTTGTATTGCATATTATTTTACGCATTCGACAAGTCTGATTCTATTTCATTCTCAAGACCTTTATGAAAATACGAAACATTATATTTTTCAAGTAATTCAAGAAAGTCAATACGGTTCATGTTTAATAATTTTGCAGCAAGTCCCGAGGATATTTTACCCAACTCGTATAGTTTTATCAGAGATATTATTTTCATTTCACTTTTAAATTCTTGATTCTCCATTTTAAGTGAAAATGCTAAAGATTCCGGATAGTTTATTGATATCAGTTGTTCCATTTTTCATATTTTCTACAAAATTAACTAATTTACCTGAATTATCTACTTTGTAGTATTTGTCATTTCTCAAAATGGATTGATAAGCATTCTTAAATACATTTTCTTTATTGTTTTTCATCCTCGTTTAATGTAGCGCAACACCCCTTATTTCCACCCTCAAACCTGAAGCAAGTAAACCTAATATTAAGCATATTTTACAGCATTTTAAAGTATCTAAAAAGAGTACTACTTTTGCAAAACAAAAACCACTTAGTTTATGGCTAGTTCCAATTTTGTTGACCACGTAAGGATTTTTTGTGCTTCAGGTAAAGGAGGCGCAGGTTCAATGCATTTTCGCCGCGAAAAATACATCCCCAAAGGTGGCCCCGATGGTGGTGACGGTGGCAAAGGTGGCGACATAATTATGAGAGGAAATACTCAAATGTGGACCTTACTACATTTGCGGTACACCAGACATTTACGTGCCGAACATGGCAAGTCGGGCGGAAAACAATTAAGTACAGGTGCAAGTGGCAAGGATATAATTATTGAAGTTCCGTTGGGAACTATTGCTCGCGATCTGGAAACTAATGAATTTATTGGCGAAATTACTGAGGATGGCCAAACAATGACTCTGCTAAAAGGTGGTAGGGGAGGATTGGGAAACGACCATTTTAAGAACTCAGTAAACCAAACGCCAAATTATGCCCAACCAGGCGAAGATGGTGCTGAAGGAGCCATTATTTTCGAACTAAAAATACTTGCCGACATTGGCCTTGTAGGCCTTCCCAATGCTGGAAAATCAACACTGCTTTCAGTAGTTTCGGCTGCTAAACCTGAGATTGCTGATTATCCTTTTACAACGCTTACCCCTAATCTGGGTATAGTTTCTTATCGCGATAACCGCTCGTTTGTTATGGCCGATATCCCGGGTATTATTGAAGGAGCAAGTGAAGGCAAAGGCCTTGGTCTTAGGTTTTTACGCCACATCGAGAGAAACTCCATGCTCTTATTTATGGTTCCGGCTGATTCCGATGATATTTCAGATGAGTATGACATATTATTGCATGAGTTAAAAAAATACAATCCTCAATTATTGGATAAAAGCCGAATTTTGGCGATTACAAAATCCGATATGCTCGATGATGAACTTACTGAGGAAATAGAAAAAGATTTACCTGATGTTCCACATATTTTTATTTCATCGGTAGCTCAAAAAAACCTTGACAAACTAAAGGATATGATTTGGCTTGGGCTAAATTTCTAAATGAGACTATTTTAGTTTATAAACTTTGTAATCAGGATTTTCAAGAATAATTTCCCTTTTTAAATTGATATTCGACCCAAATGTTTTTTTAAGAATTAAAGCATACTTACAATCCTGACTTTGTAAATAATTAAGATAAGCGGTATCCATAATTTTCTCATTAGTAGCCACCCATCCTTTTCGGTGTGTAAAATACATTGGCGTGGGATATTCGCCACTATTTATCACTATTAAATCGCTTGATTCTGAGAATTTATCAAAATCTTTTTCCAATTGTATTAATGCTTTCTCGTTTGGTTTTATTACAAAATCGTTCCATTGATTCAACAAGCCTTCAACCACAATTAAAAATAAAATAACAGTTACAATTTTTCTGTTTTTTATCTGCTCCAATCCAAATGCAGCCATCAAAGCCATTACCGGAATAAATGGGAGAACATAGTAAGAGTGAAATGCAAAGGTGCGACCCGATTTTAAAACTATTACAGAAAATGCAAAAAAACTGAGAAAGAAAATGGCCAAAATCAGTTTTTCTTTTTTTACAATGGCAAACAGCAATCCTGCAATCAGGATAATAAATGCCACATATCTTATTGCCGTTTCATAAAAATGATTTAAAACTCTGGGCAAAAAAGTAATAGTTTCTGAAAAACCTTGTGAGATTGATTTTCCCATGAAAAAATGCCAAAATCCAAATTCTTCAACTAAATAAGGAGTCCAAACAAAATACCAATAATACACCGGGGCAAAAATCAGTAAACTTGAAAAAGCAAATACTAGTTTATGGGATAGTTTTATTCCAGGCCTAACAAACCAAATTAAGTATAATATCCAAATGTAACCAACCGGCAATTTTGACAAAATACCCATAACACCAAATAGAAAGTAAAGCAATAGATTTTGAATATTTGGTTTTTTGTCGAGATAATTTGAGCCAAAATACAGTGAAATAATTATAAGTGAGGATGCAAAAGTATCAGGCATAATTTTTCTGGAATAGGAAAACCAAAACGAAACAATAAGTATTAAGGCTGCATTAAATGCAATACTGGGTTTAAAATACTTAACAACAAGTTTGTAAAAAAAGTAAATGCCAAAACTTGAAACAAAAAGGTTTATCAATCTACCATACCAATGCTGGTAACCAAACAGCAAGGATAACAGATAAATAAGATAATTAAATATTGGAAATTCCATGCCGGTTATTCCAGTTTTCTCGCCGGCAATATCTATTCGGGGGTAAAAAATATTATTATCAATCTCGCAGAAATTTCTGGCTACCATTGTTACTGTAGTCTGGCGCCAGTTGTGAGCAACTTCGAGAGGAGGATTTGTTATTCCATAAAGCCGGATAATTGCAAAAACAAATATCCAAAACCTGATATCTTTGAAAATAGATTTATCAAAAAAGTTAGTCTGCATTTTAATCCAACTCAATAATATTATTCTTTATGGCAAATTTAACCAGATCGACGGTAGTTTTTATATTTATCTTTTTCATTATGTTGGTTTTGTGGGTTTCAACGGTACGCACACTAATGAAAAGTTTATCAGCAATTTGACGGTTGCTCATTCCTTCGGCAAAAAGTTTAAGCACCTCCATCTCCCTATTGGAGAGTTCTTTTTGAAGTTTTTCCTTTTCCTTTTTATTGGAATTATCGCTATTTAAAAATGAATTAAGTAATAAGTTGGTTATTGTTTTTGCATAAAATTCATAGCCATTTCTCAAAGTATAAATGGCTTCTAAAATTTCCGACCTTCCAGTATCGCTGCTAAGATGCCCCTTTGCGCCAACTTTTATCAGTTTCAATGTAAACAACTCATTTCCTTTTAGCGAAAGCACCAGAATTTTGAGTTTAGGAAACCTTTGCATCAATACTTTTATGTCTTCAATAATCTTTGGTCTTTCCTTGTGAACAACAATTATAGCAATATGTGCCAAAGTCTTTTGCATTCCCACAATAAATTCATCAGCCGATGTGTTGCACGAAACTACCTCAATATCATCGGAATTGCTAATTAAAGCACTTAAGGCTTCACAAATTACCGGATATTCATCAATTATTGAAACATTTATCATTGCAAATTAATTTGGCATCTTAAACTAGATTGCGAAATTAAAAAAGAAAAGCAAAAAACAAGCATGCTTTAAAAGAGTAAACTAGTTTATTCGCAAATTAAAAATACGTATACTTTCATTCTTCCTATTTTTATCCTTATTCTTGACTCTTTTTACTAATTTTGTTGAAATAAAAATTCCATCAAATGCAGGAAACATCAAATTATCTTAACTATCTGGAAGTTACCAATAGAGTAAATGAAATCATACTTGAAGGCAAGGGAACAGAGGAAATCCTGCAGCAGATTGTTGATGTAATTAGTTGTAAGAAAAAACCTGATACCAATTGTTTTATTCGAATTCTTTTTAGGGCACATGAATATAAAAGTAGCAGGCAACAAATGAGTGGAATTTGTTTCGAAAAACTTTTTAAGGTAAATGGGGAAGAAAAAGGTTTGATACAGATGTGTTATTCTGGTGGAAAAGAGACTAGGGAAGAAACAAATATTAAAAAGGAAATTTTTATCGAAGAAATTGCAAAAATGCTTTCCACTTATTTTACTCGATTAAATGAAAAGAAAAGGGCTAATAAAAAAAGTAGCCCTCATGAAAAAATACAGCCCCACGATTCAACAATAAGTATAAATTTCCTTCAACGTTTCTTAAATAAAAACACACACAATCGCGATGTTTACCATGATTTAATGCCCTTTAAAGTAAAAGATATTTTGCTTATTTCAAGCCTTTACGATGCCTATGCAATAGAGCGTGAAGGGAGATTCTCGGAGCATATGTTAGGCCAATATGGGCAATTAAACCTTACTTCATTTCCAAGGATAACAGGAGCATCTTCAGTTGAGCAGGCATTTGAAATTCTTGACAAAAAGCATTTCGACTTAATTATTTATATGGTTGGAGTTGACAAACAGATGCCAATTAGGGCAAGTCGTAAGATTAAAAAACACTACCCATATCTCCCAATTTTCCTACTAACCAACAACAGTAGCGATGTTGCTTATTTTCAAAATGTTGTAAAAGACAACAGTTTTGCCGATAAAATATTTACATGGAATGGCGATTCCAACATTTTCTTTTCGATGATTAAATTGCTTGAAGATCAGATTAATGTTGAGAACGACACAGACATTGCCAAAGTGAGAGTAATTGTACTGGTGGAGGACAATCCAACATATTATTCAAGATATCTTTCGTTTTTATACAAAGTTTTGATGGAACAAACAAAACACATTATTGACGATGTTAGTACTGATGCCTTGTATAAAGTATTGAGAATGCGTGCAAGACCAAAAATATTGCTTGCCACTAACTACGAGGAAGCAGTTGATATTATACGCAAATACAATAAATACCTCCTATGCCTTATTACCGATGTAAAATTTGAACGCAATGGTATAATGAATGAGACTGCCGGGGTTGATCTACTCAAATACAGCAGGAAAAAGCACAAGAACCTTCCATCAGTAATGCAGTCGTCAGATTCCACCTACGAAAGTATTGCCAAAGGTTTAAACTCACTTTTCATTTATAAAAACTCCGAAACACTTTATCAGGATTTTCAACTTTTCTTAACTAAATATCTTGGCTTTGGCGATTTTGTTTTCAAAGATCATAATGAAAATGAAATTGCAAGAGCATCAAATATCAAGGAATTTGAACACCTCCTAACCCAAATCCCCGACGAATCACTATTGTTTCATGGCAGCCGCGACCATCTCTCGATGTGGCTAATGGCCAGGGGCGAAATAACAGCTGCCAGCGTACTCAGTCCAAAGAAAACAAGCGACTATAAAAATATTGGAGAACTTAGAGAAAGTATTCTATCGCTAATTAAAGAACATAGGTCGGAACAGGAAACCGGAAATATTTTACCATATCATGAAGGTATAAAAATTAGTGAAGAAAATGTTTATTCCCTTTCGGATGGATCGTTGGGTGGCAAGGGAAGAGGACTAGCTTTTATAAATGCACTTATTCATAATTACAATTTTGCAAAACAACTTCCCGACATTAGGATTAGAACTCCAAAAACTTTTATAATTGGTACTCATGAGTTTGAGAAGTTTATTAGCAAAAACAATCTATTGGATGTTATTGTAAATGAAACTGATTACGACATTATTAGAAAGAAGTTTATTGTCAGTAAGTTAAGTAATAAACTAACAGAAAAGATCAGAAGCCTGCTTTCAGTAATTACCAAACCCATTGCCATTCGTAGTTCAGGACTTTTTGAGGATTCTATTACCCGACCTTTTGCCGGAATTTTTGAAACATATTTATTGCCCAACAATAATCCTGATTTCGATATAAGGCTTCAGCAAACTTTAGATGCAATAAAACTTGTTTTTGCTTCGGTTTATTCCACTACAGCCAAAGGCTATGTAAAAGCAATTGACTATAAAATTGAGGATGAAAAAATGGCTATTGTATTACAGGAAGCAGTGGGCAATCAATATGGTAATCAATACTATCCGCACATTAGCGGAGTGGCTCAGTCATTTAATTTCTACCCCTTTGCACACATGAAACCCGAAGAAGGTTTTGCTGTTGCAGCAGTTGGCTTAGGCCGATACGTTGTTGAAGGGCAAAAGGCTTACCGCTTTTCGCCAAAATATCCAGGCACCGAAATAAACTCGCCAAAAGACCAGTTTAAAAATTCGCAAGTAAAATATTACTCCATTGATCTTGCAAACAAAAACCTTAATCTTTTGGAAGGAGAAATGGCAGGTTTAACTTACGATGATATTTATACAGCCGAAAAACATGGCACATTAAAACATTGCGCTTCGGTTTACAATGCCGATAGCGATACTATTTATCCGGGTTTAGCAAAATATGGCCCAAGGATAATCAACTTTGCCAACATACTTAAACACAATTATATACCATTGGCCAAAACCCTTGACTTAGTTTTAAAATTAGGTCGCGATGCTATGGGCTCGCCCATTGAAATAGAGTATGCCATCGACCTTAATAAAGACAAATTAGGAAGGACATCATTTTACATCTTACAAATAAAGCCATTAATAAGTTCTGGTATGGAATGTAATATTGATATGGCTAAAATTAATAAGAAAAAACTGCTTCTTTATTCGGAGAGAGGTATGGGTAACGGACAAATTTATGGTATTACAGATGTTATTTTTATAGATCCTGATAAATTCGACAAATCGAAAACTGAGCAGATGGCTCAAGAAATAGAAGAACTCAATAATTTCATGATTTCACAAAACCGCAAATATGTCCTAGTTGGTCCGGGTCGTTGGGGTACACGCGATAAATGGATAGGAATACCGGTCAACTGGTATCAAATTTCAAATGCAAGTGTAATTGTTGAAACCAGCCTCGAAGGCTTTCCCCTGGATGCTTCCTCCGGATCACATTTCTTTCATAATGTTACAAGTATGAATGTGGGTTATTTCACGGTTCAACCCGAACTAAATAAAAGTTTTGTAAAATACGATGACCTGAAAAAACAAGAATCCATTAAAAAAGGCAAATTCTTTAATGTTGTTAGTTTTAATAAACCGTTGACAATAAAAATGGACGGCAGAAAAAGAATTTATTTAATTCACAGTTAAATATCTTATTTTGTGGTTTTTAACAATCCTGACATTTTCAAAAAAAATATACATTTATTCCAATAATTGCCCATTCTTCATCATTTTTACAACACATAGAGTTAGAATCAATATAAATTAACAGCATAATTTATTGATTATCTGTACTTAGCATAAACTCCTTAAAGTTAAGACTTTAAGCATGATGCATTTTTATAAATTTGCGGTTTATTTTTTATTAGTCATATATTAAAAAGTACATATATACATAACATGAGTAAGATATTAGAAAAGGAGTATTTTTCAAAGAACGTTGCTAAAATAGTTCTCGACGCTCCTGAAATTGCAAAATCCCGTAAACCGGGACATTTCGTCATTATAAAAATAGGCGATAAAGGGGAAAGAATTCCTCTTACAATAGCATCCTCTGACCCTGAAAAAGGAACCGTTACACTCGTTGTTCAAAAAGTTGGAGTTACATCCGACAAACTCCTTGCGCTGGAAGTAGGCGATGAAGTAACCGATGTTGTTGGGCCTCTAGGCGAAGCTACCCACATTGAAAATGTTGGAACTGTACTTTGTGCCGGTGGTGGTGTAGGTGTTGCTCCTCTTTTGCCAATAGTTGAAGGTTTTAAAAAAGCAGGAAACAGGGTAATTACTGTTTTAGCAGCCCGCTCAAAAGATTTAGTAATTCTTGAAGAGCAGATGCGCGAATTTTCTGATGAGGTTATTATTATGACCGATGATGGTACTTACGGCAAAAAAGGTCTTGTAACTTTAGGAATGGAAGAAGTTATCCAACGCGAAAAAGTTAATCTTTCGGTAGTAATAGGACCAGCAATTATGATGAAGTTTGCGGCCCTTACTACAAAAAAGTACAATATTAAAACTTATGCCAGTCTTAATACCATTATGGTTGACGGAACAGGCATGTGTGGTGCTTGCCGTGTTGAAGTTGGTGGCAAAACAAAATTTGTTTGTGTTGATGGCCCTGAGTTTAATGCTCACGAAGTTGACTTCGACCAAATGTTAATGCGCCTTGGTGCTTACAAAGACCAGGAATATGCAGCTTATCAAAAATATTTAGAAACTGAAGAAACTGTTGCCTAATGGAAAATATTGCAGAATATCTGAAAGCAGAAAGAAGCCAGGAGTGGCGCGATGAAGTCAGGAAATCGATGAAGACAAAACTACGCCTTGAAAAAGTGCGTGTTCAAATGTCTGAAGAAGATCCAAATGTTAGAAATACAAATAACATAGAAGTAAATACGGGCTTAAGTGTTGAAGAAGCAGTTTTAGAAGCACAAAGATGTATTGATTGCCCAACCCCAACTTGTATGACAGGTTGCCCTGTTGGCATCAACATACCTAAATTTGTTAAGAAAATTGAAACTGAAGATTTCCTTGGTGCAGCAGCAGTTTTAAAAGACACAAACGGACTTCCAGCAGTTTGTGGACGTGTTTGTCCACAAGAAAAACAATGCGAGGCTCAGTGTTTTTACACAATTAAATTAGGTAAACCTGCTGTTGCAATTGGACATCTTGAGCGTTTTGCCGCCGACTTTGAGCAGAAAAGTGGACAAATTGCAATACCGGAAGTTGCAAAATCCAATAAAATTAAATTAGGTGTTGTTGGCTCCGGCCCTGCCGGATTAGCAGCTTCGGGCGACCTTGCCAAATTTGGTTACGATGTTACGGTTTTTGAAGCATTACACGAAATAGGTGGTGTTTTAAAATATGGTATTCCTGAATTCAGGCTTCCAAACGATGTTGTAGATGTTGAAATTGAAAGCCTAAAACAAATGGGTGTTAAGTTTCGTACAAACTTTATTGTTGGAAAAACTGCAAGTTTTGAAGATCTTAAAGAAGATGGTTTTAAAGCTTTCTTCGTTGGCTCAGGTGCTGGTTTACCAAGATTTATGAATATCCCCGGCGAAAATTACAACGGTATATTTTCATCAAATGAATACCTTACAAGGGTAAACCTAATGAATGCTGCCAATCCAGAATATGATACTCCTGTTCACAGTGGTAAACTTGTTGCAGTTATTGGTGGTGGAAATACTGCCATGGATTCAGTACGTACAGCCAAACGTTTAGGTGCTGATCGCTCAATGATTATTTATCGTCGTTCAGAAGCAGAAATGCCAGCTCGTCTTGAGGAGGTAAAGCATGCAAAAGAAGAAGGTATTGAATTTATGAACCTTCACAATCCTTTGGAATATTATGCCGATGACAAAGGCATGGTAAAAAGCATGAAAGTTCAGAAAATGGAACTTGGCGAACCAGACTCTTCAGGCAGACGCAGACCAATTGCAATTGAAGGCTCTGAATTTATTCTTGAAGTTGACACAGTTGTAGTTAGTGTTGGTGTTTCTCCAAATCCAATTGTTCCTGCCGCTCTTCCAAAGTTAGAAATTACCGACTGGGGAACAATCGTTGTTGACAAAGACACGATGCAGTCAACTACCATTCCTGAAATTTTTGCAGGTGGCGACATTGTAAGAGGTGGTGCAACTGTAATACTTGCAATGGGTGATGGCCGAAAAGCTGCTGCTGGAATGCATAAGTATATTCAGGAGAAAATTAAGGCTAATTAGTATTTATTATTTAAAAATTAAAAAATAGAACCATGGCGGATCTAACAACAAAATATCTTGGACTAACACTACGAAATCCTATTGTTATTGCTAGTTCAGGAATTACAGATACTGTTGAAAAACTTGTGGAACTTGATAAGAATGGTGCCGGTGCAGTAGTACTTAAATCATTGTTTGAAGAGCAAATTATGCTCGAGGCTGACCACAAAATGAAACAGGCTGAGAAAAACGATTTAATATATTCCGACTATTCGGAAACTCTTGATTATATTGATGAACACATTAAGGAAAAGGAACTCAACAATTATATCGAACTAATTAAAGAGGCTAAGAAAAAAATTGAAATTCCGGTTATTGCCAGCATTAATGCTGTTACCACTTCGGAGTGGACAGGCTTTGCCAAGCAATTGGAAGATGCTGGTGCCGATGCACTGGAACTTAATATTTTCGTAATGCCATTTAGTTTTGATAAGGATTGTGATGATAACGAAGGTACTTACTACTCAGTTCTTAGGAAAGTAAAAGAGGCCGTTAGCATTCCTGTAGCAGTAAAAATAAGCCCTTATTTTGCAAATTTGGGCAAGGTTATTCATAATCTTGAAAACAATGGCGCCGATGCAATTGTAATGTTCAATAAATTCTCGAGCCCCGATATCGACATCGATAAGCAGAAACTTACTCATGCCGATGTTTTTAGCCAGCCAAGCGATATTTATAATTCACTTAGGTGGATTTCGCTTTCGGCAAATAGGGTAAAAGTTGACCTTGCAGCAACTACCGGTATTCACGATGGCGAAGCGGTAATTAAGCAACTTCTGGCAGGAGCCACAGTTACACAAATTGCTACAACGGTTTATAAAAACGGACCTGAGAAAATCAACGAAATGCTAAATTTTATGCATAATTGGATGGATGAAAAAGGTTATAATTACGTTGAGCAGTTTAGAGGAAAACTTAGCAGCAGCGCATCAGAAAATCCTGAAACCTACGAAAGGGTTCAGTTTATGAAATACTTTAGTGAGATAGGATAACCCCTCTGCCCTTCGGGCATCTCCCCAAAAGGGAGATTTGATGTGGTAGTCCTCCTTCACTAAAATTACGGCGGACAAGTGGGATAAAGAACACTTCTTTTCAAAAATATAAAAGGGTATTGGCTTTTGGCTAATGCCCTTTTTTTTGAAAAAGGAAGCATTAAAATTGACTAAACACAGATTTAGTCTGAGGTCGTTAAACAAGCAT
>JAOZNY010000071.1 GCA_029933565.1 Bacteroidales bacterium | reverse complement strand
ATAAGTATGTCATTTTAGATGAAATCATAACGATGATTAAATATATTAGTGAAAAGTTACCAGCAGAAATGCATAAAGACTATTATGAATTTATTAATAATCATTTAATTGAGGAAGACAAAAAAGGGGATATTGAACATGTTAAGACCTGTGATATTTGTATAATTAGAAAATCAGGGTTTGTTTCAACGATAGATTCACGAATTGATGAAATAAATCAGTTAAAGCAACTAATTGAGCAACTAATTAAGTAATACTGCGAATAACGGCTCTTAGTGCATGGCGCTTAGTCGAGTAAAAAATATCACAGTTTTCGTGCTAATTCCTATCCCTCGGGGGACAGGAAAGTGTGCTACAAAATGCGCTACACTCTATAGCCAAAGTGTAAATAAATATAAAACATTATTCCAAAATTCACGACAAAGATAGGTTCAGAAAATATTTATCACTAAAAACAAGAGCCTGATTATAGAAATGTAATCAGGCTTTTGCCTTTCAGGTGTGTTCAGTTTCTCCATAGGGATATCTGCCACCAACAAGTTGTGGTCTGATATAATTTCAAAAGGATATTCAAAAAAATGTAGAATCGAATGTAGAATATCGAATGTTCAATATCCAATGTCCATTTATTGAAACTCAGAAAAGAAGTACTGTACTTTGTTTGAGTGTTGAATATTTCAATTTATATTTTAAAACAACCCAAATACTCCATCAGGAGTAATGCCCAGGTAGCGGTACCAGGTTTCACCCATAATTATATTTACTATCCATCCAATAGCTAGCATTGTTACTCCAAACTTGAAACTGTTGGTAAGACTGTATTGGTCTGTTTCGTAGAGAAGTGCTGCAGGTTTGCTGTTGAAAGGTAACATATAAACATGTTCAATTAAAAATGCTACTGGTAGGGCAAGGCTGATTACATTTATTCCATATCGGTTTGCAACACCAATGGCTATGGGAACAAATATCATTGTACGCATGGTTTTGCTTTGGAAAAACAATGCGCTGAAAGCCATGGCAAATGTAAGTGAAAGGTAGAGTACCCAAAATGGAGTACCAGCCCCAAATCCTAAAGTATCGAAAAGGGCATTAACAGAAAGAGAAGGTAGGTCGGTGACTTTAAATCCGGCCCCAAGAGTGTAGGCTCCTGCCGAGAAAAGCATAAGATGCCAGGGGATGTCAACATCATTCCATTTTACAATTCCAATGCGAGGCATGAGAGCGATAATAGCACCAATAAAAGCAATAGCCGTTGGGCTTATCCCATGATATTTATCGGTTGACCAAAATACCAGGATTGCCAAAAAAAGAAGTGCAGATTTAATCTCTTGAAAATTTGGTTTGCCAAGTTTATGCAGTTCTTCTTTTAACCTTTCCATTCCGCCAGGAATTTGAGGCAGCCGATCTTCCTTTTTTAAAGGAAAGAAAATCCTTGTTGCTACAACATATCCCAGAAACATTAGGATAATAGCAACTACTAAATTGGCTTTCATCCAGTCGGTAAAGAAAATATCGATTCCTGTAGCCCCTGTAATTAGTGCAGCCGCGAGCAGGTTTGCACCCGAGCCAGTAAGGAATCCACTTGCTCCAATATTTATATAAAACAGATTTTGAAGCACTACATTCCTACCAAAGTTATTCTTCTTGTCGCCACCTCTGGCACCATAAACAGCAGATATCACCATGAAAATGGGAAGTAAAATCGCAGCCTTTGCTGTTGTGGCAGAAATAAATGCCGACAACACAATGTTAATTACAAGAAAACTAAGGAATATTGAAGATGAGTGTTTGCCAAAATTAACGATAAACCAGAGGGCAAATCGTTTGGCAAGTCCGGTTTTAACAAGCATGCTTGCAAGCACAAACGACATAATATTAAGCCACATTACCTTATGCCCTAATTGGGCGTAGGCTTCCTGTTCAGAAAGTACTCCGGTAAGTACAAGCGCAATAATTAATATGAGAGATGTGAGGTAATTGGGTATGGCTTCGGTCATCCAAAGTATGATGGCACCAATAAAAATAGCCATCATGGCAATGTTTATCCTTGAAAATTCAGCACTACCCAATTTATCATAAGTAGTGCGTGCAAAATCGCTAAGCGAATCGGCATTAATATTTGTGAGGAACGATGGTTGGAAAACAAAATAAATAAGAACAAATAAGACAATAGCAAGTGGTCCGCCAATATTTGACAGAATTGTTTCAACTTTAGACTTTGAACGTTTAGGCAACTTCTCGATGCGGTAGTTGTTCATGTCTAACGGATCGAAGCCGTTGGTGTCGATATGTTTATTATTGTTGGACATTATTATTCTATTTCCTCTATAAGTTGATGTTCAAGATGATTTATTTGCAAATTGACTTTTGGAATTTTATTCTTAATTATTATCAATTCCTAACTTCTGTTTTTTGACTTCCGTATTCTCTACCAATCCTTAAATGGGTTCTTCATCAACATGGAGTTGTAATACTTAGCATCGCCGGTTACTTCTTCACCCAGCCATTTTGGTTTTTCAAATGGGTGGTCTTCTGCCGGAAGTTCGATTTCAGCAACAGTTAAACCTTCGTTGTTGCCATAAAATTCGTCAACCTCAAATTTAAGCCCACTGGGTTCAGGAACAATAAATCGTGTTTTGTCAATTACTCCCGGTTCGCAAAGTTCTAAAAGATCCTCTACCTCATTTACAGGAATTTCCTTTTCCCATTCAAAGCGGCTGGCGCCTGATTTGCTACCAATGCCTTTAATGGTAATAAAACCTTTTTCGCCTTTTATCCTTACCCTAACTGTACGCTCTGGTACTGAAGAAAGGTAACCCTGAGTTATTTTTGTTTCTTTGGTTACGGCTGTTTTGAAGTCGCCGGCAACCAAAAATTTTCTTTCTATTTCTTTAGCCATTTTTTTAATGATTAAATGTATTAATGATTAAATGAGTGAATGAGTGAATTATTTAATCATTTACTCATTCACTCATTTTTTTAATTAGCCAATTTCTTATCAATCATTCCTGTAATTCTTTTAATTGCCTGAAGGTAGTTGATGTTTTCAATGCCTTCCAATTTAACATCGGAAATAGTCTTCTTAATATCTTCTAGTTCAGTTGATTCCGAATTAATGGTAACTACCATAGCGCCATTAATGAAAACATTTCCTACTTCACAAATAGTGTTGTTTACCATGTATCCAAAACGCTCCTTTTCAACTGTAACAGCCTGTAGGTTTGGATTGTCCTTTACCATTCCCATAAACTCTTCAAGAGTATATTCATCTTTTTCAAGTTTTGGCATATCTACTTTAAAAGCAGGAAAAACTTCATTTACCAAAACCTCTGCTTTTATTGGGAATTCTCCTTTCATCAAAGGATTCCACTGCTCTAAACCATCAACAGACTGAACAAATGTTTTGATATCCATTTTGCCATTTCTGATTTTGGTGTTATTAACGTCGTTGGTTTTAGAAACTATATAAGTTTCGGTTGACTGGCGTTCCCATACTTTTTCAGGAACCGGGCCTGAAAGCCTTGACATTAAATATGCGGCTTCGGTAAAATCTCTACCAAAAGTTCTAAACTCGAATCTGGGTTTAGAAATCTCGCCTATTGTCATTTTTTCTTTTGTCATTATTATAGTTTTTTATTAAAATTCAATTTTATTCCAGTCGTTGGGCAAAGGTGCAAGTCCAATAAATCGTTTTAATGCAAGTGGGTAATTTACATTTTCTGTATCTTTTTCAATTCCAAGTAATTTCCTTGCCTCTAATACTTTATTAGGATCTTCCGCTTCAATACAAATAGTTTTTATAGAAGTTCCATTTACTTTAATTTCAGCAATTTCAGTAATACATTCGTTAATGGTATATGCATGTCTTGTTTTCCAAACATAAGCTACAGCCATATCAGGATCTATTGAAACCACTTCTTTAATAAATTGTTTTTGAGTATATTCTTTTCTTTCAAATACAGGACTTTCAATACCGAGTGCAGGAAAAACAGTAGATTTAATTATTTCTGCTTTAAGCGGAAACTTTCCAATTAACAGAGGATTCCATTGTTCAAGGCATTCATGTGTTTGTTCAAGAAGTTTGATGTCCATAACACCTTCCCTGATTTTAATATTATTTTTTCTTTTCCAGGGTGTAAGCAAATACACCGAATCCATTTTACGTGTTAATTCCTTTTCGGAAAGTTTTTTTATTCGGGTTTCAATTTTATCAAGATTATTTCCGAAAATTCTGAATTCATATCTTGGAATTATTGCTGCTACCATTAGTTTAAAATTTTAAATACAAATAGTTTGAAGGTTTTGTCGTTTACCAGATAAACCAATTGTTGTTCAACATCTACCGCTATTCCCTCAAACTTAGTGTTGGGCAAAGCATATTTTTTAAGCACTTCTGCGTTGTAGTCGCATTTGTAAAGTGCAGCCGATTCGTCGCTAACTATCCAAAGTTGAGCATTTTTTGTGTCAACAAAAATTGCCGAATAGTCAGAAGCAAAATGCATTTCAGTTTTGCTAATGTGTCCATGCAATTTGCTCCAAACAATCATTTCACCAGGAACATCTTCATTTACAATATAGTAGGCGTTGTTGTTAGTGTTGTAGGAAACTCCTTCAAGGCCTTTATTGTCGGTATTTCCACCAGTGGTAATGTCAAATCGTTCCTTCTCAACACCTTCAGGATAACTTAAAAAAACTATTTGGCGTGCTCTTTCTTCAACTACAGCGATATAATGCTCATCGGTATTATAAGTTACACCTTCTAAGTCTAAGCCGATATAGGTTAATTCGCTAATCACACTTCCCTCTAAATCAGTTTCATACACTTTGTTTGTATTATCACTTACCATTAGTAAAGTATTTCCTGTGGGGCCAAATGAAAGCCCTGAAGGTTCTGTAATTTCAAGAGAAAACTCACTAATCTGTTCAAGTTTTCCCGGCTCTTCAATAGGGGGGATATCGCCCCCATTATCTTTTTTACACGAACTAATCAATGTAAGAAGGATTAAGGGGGCAATTATTATATTTATAAATTTCACTAACTTCATTTAAAGAATAATCCTAATTGTTTGCAGTTCCCGGACTAGGCTGACGGTCGGTATCCATTTCAAAAACAAACCATGCTGCATTACCATCTCCATCGCGTCCCGTAGAATTATCAGTACCTGGATTAGTTAAATCGCAACCAGTATCGCAATAACTATAACCATCAGTAACAGTTACTCCATCCATGGAAATTGCTATGTCTTCACCACCACTACTTAATTTAAAATTAGTATGTAGTCCTTCACCAACTCCATCGCAAATTAATACCAAAAAGCCGTGAGCAGGAACTGTTGTAAGGCCTGGGTTATCAGTTGGCAATTGGTATTTTACCAAATCGTCTAAAGCATCGGTTGCATACCATCCTCCCATGTCAATTGGTGTGTCGCCGGTATTATAAATCTCAATCCAATCAGGTTGGTCGCCGTTATCGCCGGGAACATCCCAACTATCGTTGCTAGCCATAAACTCGTTAATTACTAATGCTCCTGTTGTAGGCTCGCTGCCATCGTTTGGTGCTCCTGGAGTTTTTGAAGATAAGGTGTTCCAGTCACCAGTTCCATCAACTAATCGGCCAAATGATTTGTCGTCTGCTAATCCACCAAAATCATCTGACTCGTCAATATTTGCTTTTGCTGGATCGTAAATTGCAACATTGTTGTCTTTGGATGAACTCAGGCCCATATCGATAAATACTTTACCATCTTTTATTTGTGTTGGTAAATCAACGCCATCGGCATCGGCAGCCCCACAAATTATAACAAGAAATCCTTTAGGAGGGATAGTAGTTACACCTGCCTCACCATCAGGAATTTGCTGATAATCGGCTTCTTCGCTTGGTGCGTCGGTAATAAACATACCTGCAATATTAATGGCTTTGTTGCCGGTGTTGTAAAGTTCTACCCAGTCAGCAGCACTTCCTGATTCGTCCATAAAATAAACATCGGAAGTATCTTTAGTAATCAATTCATTTATTACAATATCACCAAAATTTTCTGGTGTTGGTGGAGCCGGAGTTGGTATTTCATCTTTAACACAAGATGAAAACATAAAGGCTGCAATTGCACTTATTAAAATATATTTTTTCATTTTTCTTTTATTTAATGTTTTACAAATTCACTGATTATTTTAGAATGCAATTAGAATTCTAGCCTGAACAGTATGGAAATCAATTCCTCCTTGTCCAGTAGGTGTAATATCTTGTCCGTTTTCGTCAACATCGAATGTCTTGTATTTTCCTTTTCCATCAGCCCAACGGTCGTGGTTTACAAAGGCATAGTTTAGCATCAGTTTTACATTGTAGTTGAAATAATAACTAAAGCCAAGTGTGTATGTTTCGCCCGAACCACCTTGTAGGTATGGGATAAGATTGTCATCTGCAAATGAGTTGGCATCCATAAATGAGTAGCGTAAAGCAACCTCCATTGCACCTTTTTTATTATCTCTAAAATCAATATTTGAAAATTCAGCATCCGACATATTATAATAATAATCAGCATTATTAATAAGCCAAGATCCCATAACGTAAAAACCACCCATTTTAACTTTATCTTCTCCTGTGGGAACTTTGTCAGCATCTTTTTGTATTCTGGTCATAATATATTCGCCCTGAATTCGGTAGTTTTTATATGCATATGCCAACTCGGTACCAATAATAACTTTAGTTTGGCAATTTTCCATCCAATCGGTGTCGATATATTTCTTACGATTTATTTCTGTTTCAGCGTTTTCGCCATATCGGAAACTATTTATTGGATCACCAAGTTCCTGGATTTTAGGCACGCGATATGAACCTGCAACTCCAATGTGTAAAACCATTCTGTCCTTTTTAATTGGAGCCCAAGCCGCTCTACCTGTTACTGACCAACCAGCATTTGTACCTTGTTTTTTGTTTTGGTCTCTAATGAGGTCATTAGCAATATTGCTGGAAAATAAACCACCTTCAAAGAAAAAATGATTATAGAATATCTTAAAATCAACACCAAGGTGTCGAGAAGGTGACTGTTCAGTAGAATAAGGCCTCTCCATTAATGTTATATAACGTGAAGTAGTCATTGTTTCAATGGAGAATGGCTCTCTAAAATTACCGGCTTTAATTTGCCAGTTTTTTCCGATGTAGCGTATGTAAGCATCTTTGATGTCAACGCCATTATTTCCAAAGTCAAAATCAATTTCGCCTCCCCAGTTACCCCATATTATTGCTTTAATTGCAAAGCGCATGCGGCGGATATTTACCCCATTACCAATGGCATTTTCTTCTCCCTGATACGTATTGTCTCCAAAGTACATAGCTCCATCAAAATAAACACGGTTATCAAACCAATATCTGAACTGGTTGTCGGTGGAAGAAAACATAAGAATCCCATCACGCGATTCTGGATTTAGTTTTACACGCATACCAACTTCTTGTCCGTAATCATTTACTGTTCTGTCCATTGCCCTCATATTAACAATGATATCACTATATTTTTTTACGCTAACAACCTGTGTTTGGTAGGTTTCTTTATTAAACACCAGATTAACAGGAAATGATGGAACTTCTATATTGAAGTAGCCATTCCCATCAGTAATGACTATTGAAGCATCATCTCCCTGAATTTGAACTGTTACACCTCTCATGGGTGTTTCCAGACCTGCCGGAAATACTCTACCGGTTACATTCGTTTCCTCCTGTGAGAAAGCAGTATTACTAATAAGAAAGGTAAATAAAACCCCTAAAAAAAAGTAATAATTAAAAAGTCTATTTTTTTTCATATTTATAAAGTTTAAAGAAATTGATATTATAATTTTTTTGCAAGTGCTAAATAACATCAAAAACGGACTATTATGAAAAAAACAGCCACTACTTAAGCCCTACATTTGATAATAAAATAGTACTACATTTGATTGGGAGGCCTGAATATCAGCCTGTTTGTATAGGACATAGATAACATAGTTTAAGCGGATTTCTATGGAAAAAATTGTGATTATTAGTTTTATTAATATTATCAGTATTCAATAAAAACCTAGAACTTCCTAATAAAATCGTTGAGTGTTGTTTTGGGTTCCACTTGCAGTTTTTTTCTAAGGCGATAACGATTCATCTCCACACTTTTTGGAGAAATATTTAGAATTGATGCTATTTCCTTGGAGGATAAATTAAGTCGTAAGAGTGCAATTAGACGCTTTTCATTATCTGTAAGTTTTGGAAACCTGTCAGTGAGCCTTTGGTTGAAATTATTGCTTTGCTCATTTACTATAAGTTGAAATCTCTCTCTATCTCGGTCAATACTTAAGTCCTGAGTAATCATCAATGATAGTTTATTCAGTCCTAATCTTGTTTCGTGGTCACTGACCCTGGATTTGATTTTAATAATTTCACGCTTTAAATTTTCAAGAAATTCATTTTTTTGAATGATACTCATTGCCATAGTTACCATTTCATTTTGTCTGAATTTAAGTTCTTTTCCAAGATTTTCTTGTCGGAGTTCTTTTTCCACTATCCTTTTTTTAAGACTCCCAACTTTAAGTAAAGTTTTCTCTTTGAATAAATTATACTCGAGTTTTAACTTATTCGTCTTTTTATTTCTGAACCATAAATAATAAATAAGAATAAATGCCAGAATTATTATTATTAACAATTCTATCCAAATAATAATAAGTTTAGTTTTTGATGCTGATTGTGTATCTCTTTGTGTGATAAGTTTTTCTTTATTTATAATAGAATCATTTACAATGGGTTCTGTTTGATTAATCCCCGTGTAAGTAGAGTCAGAAATATTTATTGTTGTTGCAGCGCCCTTAACAACTTTTATTTTGGTTTCAATCAAATTGTTAGTTCCAACATTTTGTTTAAAAACATTATTTACAAAAAACAACATGATAAATGCCATTATTCCCGCAACAATAGGAGTGGCAATCCATCCTAAACTAATACTACCTAGTATGTTATATTTTATTTCTTTTCCACCTTTATAAAGACCAATTCCTATTATCGATCCAATTACTACTTGCGAACTTGAAACCGGCACCAATGGAATGGCCGGCAAACCAATTGACTGCAAACTATTGGATAATGTCTGTGACGAAAAAATGAATAATACCAATGCTTGCGAAAGTACCACAACTATTGCAGCGTCAGGGGTAAGAGGCATAAGTGTGTTGCCTACGGTTTCCATAACGTGCTTCGAGTAAGTAATAATTCCTACTGCAATAGCAATACCGCCAACTAAAAATAATTGTTGAGTACTGTCGATACTCACAAATCCTAAATCGATGGTTGGCAGAGTGATAGCAGTTGTAAAAACCCCCATAACATTGGCAATATTGTTTGCCCCTAGACTGTATGCTCCAAAAGCTCCAACAATTAGTAGTCCGAATTTAATGTATGAATGACGGTAAAGTAAATGGATCTTAGTTTTTTGATTTACTTTACGGATAAGTATAAACAATAGAACTGAAAAAATACCTCCGAGTATTGGTCCTGATACCCAGGTGCTTACAATTTTGGTTAATATGTTAAGGTCAGTAGGATTATTAGTGTAGAAGTTCCAGCCTATGATTGCTCCAACTATTGCTTGAGAAGTAGAAACCGGTAATTTCAGGCGTGTCATCCAGAAAACGGTGAGTGCAGCAGATAAAGCAACTGTAAATGCTGCTGCTAAAGTAGAAATACTTCCCAATTTTCCAAGTGTATGACTTGCTCCGGCTCCTTGAATTACAGCCCCAAGAATAACAAAAATACTTGCTACTATGGCAGCAGTTTTAAATCGAATCATCCTTGATCCAACTGCTGTACCAAAAACATTGGCAGCATCGTTGGCTCCTAGCGACCAACCTAAAAACAGTCCGCTTGAAAGATAAAAAAGTATTATCATATGCTCATTTTCAGGGCTAGTATCGAAAGCATATCAGCAAGATTTTCTGCTTTATCGGATATGGTTTCAATATGGAGCGTAAAGTAACGTAAATGGATTTTTTCGCTGAGACGTAAATCCGGCATTTCATGAAATAATTTCCTTTTAATATTTCTTGCCAGTTTATCGGTTTCCTTTTCGTAAAAATACACCTTTACAAGCATATCCCTAACTTTAAGAGGTTCCCTAAAAAAAGTGCGTGTAGCAGGAAAACATGTTAAGGCTGCTTCGCATGAAGCATCAGCTAATCTTAGGTAGTCATTTACTAATTCCTTGGGTATAAATGGGAGTTCATCATCAAACTGATATAGGATGTCCTTTGAAATATCAATTAATTCATCAATTTTATCGAGCATGATTTCAATGTCACTAACATTTTGAGGAAGTATTGAATGATGATAGAATTGATTGTCAATTTTACGCTGGAGTTTGTCAGCTCTGGTTTCGAGTTGTGTTATGGTATCAATTTTTTCTGCAAAACTTGATTTCTCACCTTTTAAATAATTTACAATACCCTCTTTGAAAACAAGTGTTCCTTGCTCAACGGTATCTATATAGTTATCGATATCGAAAACCAGTTGTTTTACATTTTTAAAAAGAACCGACATAGTATACAGATTTTAGTTTGTAGAATGCAAATATATGATATAGTTCCTAAAGAAAATGACAGAACAGAATCCGTGTAAAGGTAGAAAAATAGATTGTAGGGGGATAAATAATACATAAATATCATGTTTTCAGATGTGTATGCTTTTTGATGTAGGGGTGTTTTTATTAGCGTCGACTTTTATTAATAAAAAATTATTCAATAATGTCGTAGTCTATTATAGGTGCATTTTTGATATGTTTTTATATTTTGTTATAATATTGTAGTTTAATTATTTATGGTGATAAAAGAAATAGTAAAAAAACACGATTTATTGTCGCTTGAGACTAAATTAGAATTTCCTGTTAAAAAGGAATCTAAAAAGGCTGATAATTTTGATTTTGATATGTTTTTATTTCTCCCCTATGGCCTCGATATAAATAAGCATAATTTTACTCAGGAAGATTTCTATAACTCACTAAAAACACATATTCGACTAAGCACACCCTTTTATAAATTGCATAAATTAATTGATGGTGAATCAAGCCCTTATGCGAAATTGCAACAAAGTATTTCTGAATATGTTTCATTATCAAATGATAAGACTTTATTGGAATACGAAAAACAATTAAAACTATTTTGTTCGATTTTTAAAGCAGCATTACGTTTTGAAACGAATAAAATATTACGAAGCAGAAGTGAGGAAAGACGGTTACAATTGGTTTATGACTATAAAAAAAATATTAAAAAATCAAGGGGATACTTTAAAAACCTATTTCTACAATTAAACTCATTATCACATGGAGAGAAAGCTCAATCAGTTTTTCACTATGCTGATGAATATCAAAGTTTATTAGTTGAAAAACATACAGCCTCACTAATAAAGTCAGTAAGTAAAAAATCAAAGATTGCGATTACAATTCACGAAGTACT
Source organism: Bacteroidales bacterium (assembly GCA_029933565.1). GTDB lineage: Bacteria > Bacteroidota > Bacteroidia > Bacteroidales > F082 > BM524. Next base: position 1,554 of record JAOZNY010000071.1, on the reverse strand, counting down.
TAGTAATATTGTAATCGCTGAAATGGATTACAGATTGGAAAAAAACTATTTGTCAGTAGGCGTTAAAAAGATAAAAAGTATTGACTTGCTACACCGGTCTGCCAGATTGAAAAAGTTTATTGAAAGCAACCTTTACCTAAATACCGACACTAAAAAAGAAGGAGTAATTGTTGAACAACTTCTTTTTAGCATTGCAGCCGGAATAGCAATGGTTTTTGCTACTGTTGTTGCATTCGCCTCACAAATGTTATATGGCAGTTTGAGTTTGCCTTTTTTTATTGCTTTGGTTATTGGTTATATGTTTAAAGATAGGATTAAAGAACTAGTAAGGCTTTATTTGGGCAAAAAGCATCGGAAAATTATTTATGATTTTAAAACTAAAATCTATTCACAGGATAAAAAGAAAATAGGTAGTTTGAAAGAAAGTTTTGGCTTTGATAAATATTCACTTTTATCAAAAAAAATATTAGATCAAAGAAACAAAATGCGGGTAACAGAAATTACGGAGGAATCGTTGGGTGAAAAAATAATTCATTATCGGACAAAAGTTAAAATTCGTAAAAAATCAAAGGCATATAGCGACTTTTCGGGATTAACTCAAATTATGAGATTTAATATTTCTGATTTTACCAAGAAGATGGATGATCCTGAGAAGGAAGTTTTGCTGAGAACAAAAAATGGATTTAAAAGGGTTTTTTCTGATAGAGTCTATCATTTAAATCTAATATTGACATATTCAGATAATAAAGATTTCATGATAAATTCATATAAAATATTTACTAACCGAAGAGGAATAAGTAGAATTGAGATGTTTAAAAATTAATAAGTTTTAAAAGGAAAAAATAAGTACTTTTATGACAAAATATATATTACTAATACTTAAAAATAAAATCATATGAAAAAAAATTACTTTTTATTAGGCAGATTAACATTTGCCGTATTGATTATGCTAATGTTTAGCATGAACACAAAGGCTCAACTCTATGTTAACGAGTTTATGGCCAGTAACGATGTTTCCTTTCCTGGTCCTCAAGGCGACTTCCCCGACTGGATAGAAATTTATAATGCAGGCTCTGAGGCAGTAATGCTTGGTGGGTATTATTTATCTGATAAGTTGGATGACTCGGAAGCAATGTTTATGATTTCTGATACATATCCTGATTCGGTGACCGTTCCTGCCGGCGGGTATATTTTATTTTATGCCAATAAAGGAGAAGAGACAAGTGTCTTTAACCTAAACTTTAAGTTAAGTGGTGGTGGTGAAGCAGTAGGCTTTTGGACTCCTGAAAGTGCATTTATCGATAGTTTGAGTTATGGTGAGCAAACTGGTGATATTTCATTTGGAAGATATCCTGATGGAACTGACACCTGGGGATTTATGACAGACATCACGCCGGGTACTTCAAATACAAACCCTTCTCCAGCTGCAGTTGAACTTTATATTAACGAATTTATGGCTAGCAATGATTTTGCATTGCCCGGACCTGAAGGTGACTATCCTGACTGGATTGAAATTTACAATGCCGGTACAGAAGCAGTTATGCTTGGTGGATA
>JAOZNY010000274.1 GCA_029933565.1 Bacteroidales bacterium | reverse complement strand
TCGGCAATGTTTTTGCCTTTTTCAAATTTGGGTTTAATAATTGTTGACGAAGAACACGATGCTTCCTACAAACAATTTGATCCGGCACCACGCTACAATGCCCGCGATGCATCAATTTATCTTGCCAGTCTGCATGGGGCCAAAGTGGTTTTAGGCTCGGCAACACCAAGCATCGAAACGTATTATAATGCCCAAAACGGAAAATTTGGTTTTGCCCAACTTACCAAAAGGTTTGGAAATATGCAAATGCCTGAAATAATGGTAGTTGACATGAAAGGGGAGATGAAAAGGAAAACTTTAAAGTCGAATTTTTCGTCGGTACTTTTGAGTAAAATTAATATGGCATTGAATGAAAAGCATCAGGTAATTCTGTTTCAAAACAGGAGAGGCTTTTCGCTGCGGCTCGAATGTAAGCAATGCAACTGGGTGCCGCAATGCAAAAACTGCGATGTAACTCTTACTTACCACAAAAACAGCGAATTGCTGAAATGTCATTATTGTGGATATTCAACCAGCATTCCATCAACTTGCAAGGATTGTGGTAGCCACGATTTGAGGATGATGGGCTTTGGTACTGAAAAAGTTGAAGAGGATTTGAACTTGCTCATCCCCAATGCTAAAGTCAAGCGCATGGATCTTGACTCCACAAGAAAGAAAAATGCGTTTCAAAGGATAATTAGTGATTTTGAGGATGGTAAAACCGATATTCTGACTGGAACGCAAATGGTTACCAAGGGTCTCGACTTCGATAATGTTCATGTGGTTGGAGTACTCAGTACCGACAATATGCTGAGTTTCCCCGATTTCAGGGCACACGAAAGAAGTTTTCAAATGCTTACCCAGGTTAGTGGCAGGGCAGGGAGGAAAGGAAAAAGGGGTTTGGTTGTTTTCCAATCGTGGAACCCCGACCACAAAATAATCAAAAATGTAGTCTTTAACGATTACGAAGGCATGTATAAAAATCAGTTGAAGGAGAGGATGGATTTTCGCTACCCTCCTTTTTACAGACTCATTAACATTAAAATAAAACATAAGGATTTCAAACTTTTGGTAAAAGCATCTGATGTTTTTGGGAATATCCTTCGTAGCAAGTTTGGTAATCTGGTTTATGGTCCTGAATTCCCGATGGTTTCGCGTATACGATTGTATTTTATCAAACAGATTTTGCTAAAACTACCCAGAGACAAAAGTCAGTTTGCCATGAAAGAAGTCTTGCTTTTGACTTTAGAAGAATTTAGGAAACTTGCTGCCTACAAGTCGGTAGTTATACAGTTTGATGTTGATCCGCAGTAGATTTAGGAATTGGAGTAGTGGAGGTTTGGAGAGATGGAGAATTGGAGTTGTGGAGTGATGGAGTGTAGAAAAACACAGCAATCAACGATTGAGCATCCAACAATTGAAGAATAAAACAATCGAGCCATCCAACAATTTAATTATTCTTCAACCACAACAAAAATATCTTCATTATCTTTTTTCATGAAGTAAGTTTCACGGGCATATTTTTCAAGGCTGGCAGTGTCGTTAGTAAGGATGTTTAACGATGCTTTGTTTTTGTCAATTTCCTCCAAATAAAACTTTTTCTGTTGTTCAAGATTACGTATTTCTTTATTAAGTTTACTCTGTACGAGTATGCTTTCCTGATCAAAGAAAAGCACCCATACTACAAAGCCCAGACTCACAAAAAAATATTTATTTAAGATGAATTTTTTCAAATTATTGTTTTTACAAATGTAAGACCAAAAATAGACAATGTTTTGAAGCGGGAGTGGTTTTTTAAACTTTGCTTTGTTAGTTAAAAACCCTGTTCATTTATTCCAGCCCCATGTATTTTTTATTTGTCTTAATCATACTTCTCACTTCACTAATGTAGTCATTTCCTCTGGCCGAATATGCACTCAACCCACCTGCCATGTCGTAGGCATCAGGCTCTTCCTCTTTTTTCCTGTTCTTTAATCTTGCTTTTCTCAGTTTGCTGAACAGTGGGTGTGAATTAAGGAATTTCAAATAATACCTTACAGAAAGAGTGACGCTTTCAAAAATAGCTACTTCATGTGTTTTGCTGGCAGGGCGTCTTTTGGGTACTACCCCACAACCAGGGGTAAAACACCACTGCCCATAAATATTATTTACTGTTCGGGAAAAATAAGAAGTTCCCCATGCCGATTCTAGAGCAGCCTGAGTTAAAGCTAGTTCAGTTGGTATAATATCTACATGCAATAATAGATTATTATAGGTTTTAGCCTTGGAAAGATCTGTATTTTTTATGCGGTAACGAACTACCAATTCTTCTAGTATCTTTATTTCATTTGCACTGAATTCTACTTTTTCATCAAACTTTATCTGCATTTTAAAAATAAAATCCCTTTCCAAAAGAACCCTATTATTTTCGGTAATTATTTTCGGACGCATAAAATCGAAGAATTGTCTTTTCTTCTCATTAACATTATTAATCTTTTCAAAGTCGGGTAAATCACTCACTAATTCTTGGGTTGAAGCATGTGATAATTTATTTATTGGTTCTTCATTTTGGACTTCCTCTTCTTCAATTTGTTTTTCTGAGTCCTTAGTGTCCTGATCAATAGTGTCTTGTTTTTGTTCAATATTTATTTCGTCCTCAAATTCAAACTCAAATTCTTCCTTTTTTCTTTTAATTATCAGGTTCGTTTTGTTTAGGTATTTTGGGTCAATTTGGTAATTATCATACTTTGTTAAATTATTTCTTTTAATCAAATATTGAAGTTGTTTAACATATTCTTTTCCTAATTCACTGTAGTTTAAAAGGTAAGTAACTAAAATGTAAGGATTGTTTGTTATAGCACGTTGATTTCGGAAATCACGATAAGGACCTCTGTTAATTGTAACAAAGTAATCCTGGATAGAAGCCGAAAGATTTGAATACTTTTTCAGGTAGGTAGATTTGCCATTACGATGGCTTTTTGCCTTTATGCGGTCATCGTTTTTGTTGAAAGACCATATGCCAAAAATATTGTTGGCTTCAAGGAAAAACCGAGAAGTTCCCCAGCCACTTTCAATGGCCGATTGTGCTAAAACTATACTATTTGGGTGAGTGTTTAGCCTTATCAATAATTCATCAAAATTGTTGGCCTTATATTTTTTAAGCAAATTATTTAGGAAGGCCTTATGTTTGTATGAGATATTAGCAGTGTCCTCAGAAATTAACTCCCTTACCTGATTTTGTGTATTTAGTAATGTTGCTTTTGCTACCAAAATTGCAGGTAAAACCATATCAATGAATTTCTGTTTTTTTTCTGCAACGGGAAGATCTTCCAGAGAAACCACACTATTATAATCGTAGGGCTTAACTAAGGTAGAATCAAGGGCTTCAATATCAACTACGGAGTGAATGCTCTTTGATATTGTATTTACTGGTTCAGTGTTATTACATGAAGATAAAAGGAGCAATCCGCATAAAATAAAAAAGACATATT
>JAOZNY010000273.1 GCA_029933565.1 Bacteroidales bacterium | reverse complement strand
TACCTGATTACAGGAATCGTTGCTTTGGTTTTGTTACCTATTATTAATAATAAACAACTTCACAATCAGGATGGCTTGCTTTGAAGTCCTCTATTTTGGATGATTTTATCTTTGTGTTATAACATCTTAACTCCTTAAGGTTTTGCATATCTTCAATATCCTTAAGAGATTTCACATCAGTATTATTGATTACTAAAGTTTCCAGATTTGATAGATTTTTTATTTCCTTAAGGTTTTTAATTTTTGTGCCGGCAATATTCAGAACTTTAAGGTTTTTCAATTGCCCAATTGCTTCTAGGTCATCAACCGAAGTGTTTTCAATATTCAGTTCTTCCAGTTTTTTCATTCTGGTAATGGAAGAAATATCGTAAACAGGATTATTGGGGATGGTAAGTATTTTTACAGAAGGTAGAAATGTAATTGCTGAAATATCGGTTACACTTGTATTTGATATTTTAATTTCTTCAAGCAAACTGAATAGGCTCAACTCTTCCAAATTATTAATGGAGAGCAGGTTGTTAATTTCTATTCTTCTGAAATCGATAATTTCCTGAAGTTGCTCCCTGCCAGGCTCTATTTCAATTTGTGCCATTTCAACAAAAATTTCCTGCCAGTTGCTGTTGAGATTGTCCCACCACATTTGTAGTTTTTGAGTTTGATAAACTACTAGGCACTCAGGGAGTTTGGTTTTAAACTCAAGTACATTACTCTGTTCAATTTTACTATTATCGGCATATATAAGTTTTAGGTTTTCGTTGCTGGTTAGCGGCAGTAAATTTTCAACACTAGTATTTTCACATCTAATTTCCTGTAGGTTTGAAATATTTGAAAGTGGTTGCAGCGAACTCACATTTGTATTATTAATGTTTAGAGTATTTAGGCTCTTAAGGCTTTTCAGTGGTTCGATACTCTCAATACTGCATCCTTCAACATTTAGGGTTTCAAGATGGTAAAGCATCCTAAGAGGACTTAGGTCGCTAATTTTGGTATTGTTTGACTGGTCAACATTTTTAACACTTATAATTTGGTGTAATTGTTCCTTTGTAATTGGATTACTAAGTTCCATTCCTGCATAAGCAATTTTATGCCATTCATCGGAAAGATTATTCCACCAGCCTGCGAGTTCGGCAGTATTGTAAATTACCATGCAGTCGGGTTTTTTATCAATAAAGGATTGTGCCTCCTGCTTGCTTACCATGCTGTTGTCGCAGTAAACTAATTTTAGTTCGGGAAGTTCCAAAAGTGGCGACAAATCACTAATCTTACTGTTGTTAGCCTGTAAAACGCTTAATTGTTCTAAGCCTGATAAATCTTCAATATTACTAATATTTGTACTGTCGACGTTTAAGTTTTGGAGCGATGAAAGTTTACCAATAACATTTAGGTCAATAATTTTTGAATTTGATGCAATAAGATTTGTTAATTCCGAAAGGCTATCCAACCCTGAATTTTCAGTAATATCCAAACCACTAATATTTAAAACTCTTAGATTTTTAAGAAGCCCAAGTTTTGTAAAATCACTAACTTTTGTATTCGAAAGATTTGCTTCTTCCAGATTAGTAAGATTGCTGATTAATGAAATGTCGTTCAGTGGAGTAGACGACAAGTTTATTTCTTCTAAACTCGAAACATAACGCAATGCTTCCAGATTAGTTAGAGGCGTACCACTACAGTTTAATATCTCAAGTTTGTTTAAGTTTCTCAGTGGATTTAAATCATCGATAAGTGTATTTGAAATATTTACGTCTTCTAAATTTGAAAGTACCGACAGGGGCTGGATGTTACCAATTAAGATACTGTTTGAAATATCTATATTTTTTAGATTGCGGAATTTTTTTATTTGAGAATAAATGGGTGCCGGGTCCACTTTTATAGTGTCAGGAAGTTTTTCGTTGAGGGTGTCGTACTTAATAAAGATTTCCATGTCAGTAGCCAGAGAATCATTTATATTTGAATAAAGCAGCGTGTCGGTTTCGTTAATTAAAAATGTGTCGGCTAAAATATTTTCAAACCATTTATATGTAACCAAAGTACTATCGTCGAAACTGATAATGTTACTAAAAGGAAGCGTGTCATAAATTAGAATCCCTTGTCCAAAATAGTCCTTCCAACTATCAGGCATATTGTTCCACCAAAATGCCATTTCATATTTTTTGTTGGGAAGGCTAGTATAAATTGAGGCAATTTTAAGATCTTTATCAATGGCATTCAGGTTGATTTCAAAATAGCGGATTTGATTATTGTCAATAGTATCATCAGTAATTGTAATTCCCTTTAGGTTTCGGTTTACACTTGCCTTAAAATAAATCTGGCCATTGTCGTTAACAAAATTCTCAATGCTGTTTACTACAAAAGTAAAACTGACTTCTTTGTAAAAGAAATTAACATCCTTTAAATATGCCTGAACATCCTTGCTAATGGGAATTTCGCGGTTTTCATCCAAGTCATCTTCAATCTGCATTTGGTCATCAACAAAAATCTTCAGATAACTCTCGTTGATAATTATGTCTTTTTCAGAAGCAACTTCATTGGGATCTCCCAAAAAGTTCAAGGTTCCTTCAAAGTATTTAATAATTTGTTCACTTTGCTTTGAGTAGGCATCAACTTCATCGGCACTAAGTTGAACTGAGTTTTGTGCATTGATTGTTATAAAAAGAATTAGTAATGAAATCAGGAATATTATTTTCTTAAACTGCATAGTCTGTATGTTTTTATAAGTTCTTGTTTTTGTTTATCCTCAACATAAATGAGGTTGGAAATTAACCAGCCTGAATTGCTGTTATTTCTGTTGAAATATGAAAGTTCGAAATACCAGTTTTTAATCTGGAAAAAATGAAACTTCACTGTATTAATCTCTTTGAATTTCAGTTTCCCCTTTTTCATTTGATAAAAGAATAGGGTAAGATAATCAGGACTGTATTCCTTTGAAGCGTAGTATTCAATGTGGCCCGGGTCGTCAAGTGCTTTGTGCAAATTCATAAAATCGAGTTCGTGACTTTGGGGATGCAGAAAATATTTTGCTTTTTCCAAAGTGTCGGCTTCAGGGAAAAGATTAGGGAAATAACTGTAGTAAACATTACTAATAATCCATTTTGAGCCAAGGTTTTCTTCTTCAAGGGTCAGGTAAAGAATGATATTTACTTCTTGCCCATCAGCATAAAAAGTTGCTGAAACTTCGGCATACCAGTCTTTGTCGAGGAAGTTGAGAAAAACCGGCTTTTGTTTGTTTGTTACATCATCAATAAAATATGTTTTAAGGTTACCCGATGTACGTGCATTGGATTTGTCGAACATCGAGGGTAAAATATCAGACCTCATCTTATTGTTATGATATCTTTTGTCGCTCTTTAAAAGGAACTTTCCCTTTTCGTCTTCCTCCATGTTGAATCGCCTCACAAACTGACCTACCTGTTTGTTCATGGAGTAAAGTATGCTTTCGTCGGTTTGGAAGCCATTAATGTTTTGGGC